>NZ_JAFHKK010000005.1 GCF_016937535.1 Sulfurospirillum tamanense
GCATTGTTGTTTGGTTTTTGGGGTCCACCTCTTAAATCATGCAAAAAAATCGCATTTCCAAACATCTCTTTAATTAATAGGGCATTTTCACTATCAATTTGCTCAATAATGGCATCAATCAATGGTGCAAGGTTCTTGCATGTAACAATCTTTTGATAATAGTTACATGTAAGACTAAGATGCTCTGATAGCGTCTCTTTATCGCTTCCTCGTGTGTGTGCGAAAAATCTCTCATCTATGCCAAAATCAGATAAAAGCATAATTGTTGCCCTCGCAAGATAAAACATCTTCGACATTTTCAATTTCAATTTTATGATTTGTAAATACCAAGTTTGCATACTCATAAAAATGATGTTGTTCGTTAAGGCGAATAGGTGAGATTTCTTTAAAATAGTACGATAACTCTCCACGTGGTGGAGATTTTACTATTTGTAGTTTATCTTCTTCAAAAAGTGAAGATACTTTTTGCTCTTTGATAAAGGGGAAAAGCTCAACTAGCTTCACTTCATCTATCTTTGCAGGATGGTCGTTTTTACCAAGATAAGGGATAAAAACTGACTTGCCGCCCAAGAAGTACTCACTGATTTTCTGAAAGACTTCGCTTTCATCATCAAGTATCAATATCTGCCAAGAAGGATTTTCAAGCCACTGCTCACGAACAATAAGATTACCACCTTGCTCAAGGCTGGCATAACCAACACTATTGTTAAACGTTTGAATCTTCTTGCTGAAATAGCCATTTGGCGCAAGCGGCGTTATAGCCACTTTGAGCTCTTTTAGTTTTTCATAAAACTCGGGATAGCCCTCGTCATAGCCCAACTGGCCTTTTTTTAAAGTGCGATTCTTTTCAAAAAGTTGCGTATAGCCACCAAGCCCAATGACAGAACCCAAAAGCCCAAGAAGTGCTGGCTTATGAATGTTATTGTAAGTAAAATACGCATAAGCATTCACATCAGGCTTCCTAAAACAAGCGGTTTTACCGCTTAGTTCAAACCTAAGCGCACGCATGATTTACAATTTCTCTTGGGTAAAAATATTAAATTTATCCAAAGATGTTTTCAAGCTAAGTTTGAAAGGATTAAAATAAACTTCAACACTTGCAAACTTGCCTTCGATAAGTTTTTCAAGCTCGCCAAGGTCAATCTCTCTTTTTTGACTATCAAACTTCACATAGTCACTCAAGTCTGGCAAGTAACATTTATCGTCTTTACATGTAAGAAACAAAGCGAACTCATTTTCGCATCCAAATTTTGAGTTAGTGCTGTAGGCGGTAGCACTGACCAATGCAACTTTTTTAAACTCTGCATAATCTGCTTCAGTATAGCCTTGAAACTCTGCACCTAAAAGGGTTTTGTATTCGTCATAATTTTTAGGGTTAATAGAGAAACCATAAAAATAATGTGTTTCATCAACGGTGATTTTTGTACCAAGTGTTGATTGTTTTGCTTCTTTGCCTTTTTCTTCTGCTTTAGAGTCTGTAAAAGGGGATAATATGTCCTGAATTTCAATATTGGTATCGTCAAATTTGTTAAATCCTTGCCCAAATTGCACAGCACCAGTGATAGAAATATTTTGCCCTTCTACTGCAAATGTTGCACCAAAATTCTTAACGTCTACTGCCTTAAAAAGGTTGTTCATCACCTCTTTAGTTTCAGTTTTTTTATCAATATCACTAAAAAGAAGCTTATATCTTTCTCCTAATTGATTTGGAACAATTGAACCCTTTTCCTCTTTCCAACTCTTAATAAAAAGTACTTTTTTACCCTCATTTTCCCACATTTTTTTCATAGGATACTTAAGTGCTTTATCGCTTCCAAAAATATCACCATTACTGGTTGATTTTGGTCTTCCCGTAAAATCCGCATTCCAATTTGCCATTTTTGCTTTGATTCCGATTACTCCGTAAACTCTTGTCATCTTAATTCTCCTCTTTTTTCATGTAAAATAAATTTTGAGATAAAACTCCAACTAAAAAACTATCCCCATTAAATATTTCATCTTTTTCATAAGCCGTTATGAGCGCAAGCGCATTGTTAAACTTTGTTTGATTGAGTCCAATTTCATGTTTGTATTTAAAAAATGTAAATTTGATTTCATCTTTTAATTTTTTAACTGACTTTGCTCTCAAAAAAGGTTCTAGCATATCAGCATCTTTTTTACCTGATTTACTTTTTGTGAGTAAATATTTTGCCACTTGCCCACAAAGATAGAAAAACTCCTCACTACTCAAATCACTATAATCTGACGTTTCAAGTTTGGCAATTACCTTTTTTTGTATTCCCGAAATATCCATGACAACTTCTCCTTTATGTTGTAGTAATGAAAATTTTAAATTTAAACTCTCTTTTGCCCTATATTCTCTATTTTGCCTTAAATGTTCAATGACAAAATCAGTTCCATATTTTTTAATGACCTGATAAAACTCTTTTTCATCGTATTTTTTAAAGTAATTTACCATGGCGTATTTTGTCTCAAATATAAGCTGTTGAAGCTTCTTGGAAACAAAATCAGAAACCTTTAAATCATCTCGAAAATAGTTGCTTTTTAGTTGCCTACTATAAAAAACTTCATCAACCATAGTTTCAAGCTGCCAAAGTTCTGTTAATCTTGCATCTTCTTTATCCTTAATATGAAGATGATTTTTCACCACTATTTCATCGTCCAACTCTTCTATCTTGACAGGCAAATAGTCAAAATCGTTAATGATTGCCTTCCCATTATCTGAGAATTTGTTGACAAACATTTTTTCTAACAAATCGGTCTTATATGGTTGCAAGGCAAGCCAATCAAAAAACAATTTGACTTCCAAGGCCATTTCAGGCGAAATCATAAAAGGAGTTGATAGCTTGCGTGTTTTTTGTTCTAAAAATGGTTTTTTGCTATTGAGACCCATATTGTAGTTAGATAGCCCAAAAACTTTTTTATCTATCTCTATAGAATATTTATTATCATTGTAAATTTTTAGGGCGAAGTAGACAGCACTCTCGCTCTTGTATATTTCTTCACTTTTTTCAAAGTAGATTCTTATGTACTCTTTTGGATTATAACTTTTTGCAAACTCCTTAATTTGAGGCAAAAAGCACTCAAGTTGCTTCATTTTTTTTACGATGTCTTTTTTTCGACTTAAAGGTTGTATGTAATAACAAAAACTTTCAAGAATTTTTTTCTCATTTTTTGAATCAAACTCTTTAAAGCTTAAAACTTTTTTGAAAAGCTTTGCTCTAAGATGAGAAAATTCAACTTCTAAAAAGCTTTCTATTTTCATAAAAAGCGTTAAATAATTATTGTTATGAATAGTCTTCTTGGGAGCATCATAGGATTTTGAGGTATCGATGACATTACTGTAATAATCTCTCACTTTGAGCCATTCATAGATTTTTGGCTGGCTTATTCCTGATACATCTTTAAAATCATGCTCCGTAATAGATTTGCCTTCCACTTTTACCTTGCGACTCGATTTTATAAAATACTCAATACTTTCATCATTATTTATTTTGATATATAGCCCATCTTTAAGTTGATAACTATCCAAAATAAGCTTATCGCCTTTTGCTTCATACTCTTTTCTAAAAACATTCACAATGTCATAAATCATCGCATCCCTCCCGCAAGCATAAACCCACCCCCATAACTATTCTTCTCTCCCAGCCCGCACATCAACGCCACGAAGGCTAGCTTTTGGCTTCCTTCGTCTTCGTTGGGGACGATGCGGAATTTATTGCCGAAAAAGCGGATGGGTTTGCCTGTTTTGGTGATGGCGATATTTTGAGGTTTTTGGTTTTTGAGTTCGATGAGTTGGATGAAATTATCCTTTACATGTAAAGGTTCGCCGTAGAAGCTTTGGTATTTTTTCTCTAGGTTGTCGTGGAGTTGGCGTTGGAGCCCTACGATGTCGCCGCTTTCGTTGAGTGTCCAGTATTTGCCATTGCCCACCGAGACGATGACGGGCGTGGCACTGTAGAGTTCGCTGATGAAAAAGGGCGTGAGCCTCTTTTTGTGGGTTTCAACTGCTAAAAAATACTCATTGCCCGTGTTTTGCCTCAAAGCGACACTTAGCTTGTCAATGAACCCCTCGTCCAAAGAGCGCACTGTGAAGGTATAGAGGTTTCCTTGGATGTAGACTTTTGCGGGTTCGATGGGCAGTAGGCCGCCAAAAACATAGTGTTTGTAGCCCTCTTGTGCATGTTTTTCCCCAAGTTCTCCTTGGTGCATGCTAAAACTCACGTACTTTGAAAGTGCTTCAAAACTCTGGGCAAACGCCACCTCTTTCTTCAAATATGCCTTGCATTTCAGTTCAAATCCTTGCATTTTCACACTCCTGTTGGTTTGTCATAATGATAACACAACTCAGATAGAATGCATACTCTTGGGCTAACTCACTCCATCTGGCACATTACTCCTTACTTTATTTCGTCCCGCTTCTTTGGCTTCGTAAAGCAAATCGTCAGCTTCTTTATAAAGAGCGTCGAGGCTTGAAATTTCATTGGCTTTTTTGATCACAGCACCAAAAGACGCTGTGATGTAGGGGCTTGCTTTATTGCCTTCATGTTTGATGCGGAGTTCTTCGATTGCCATTCTCATTTTCTCCAAAAAGTCTTTAGATTGAGAAATATCCAAACCACGGTAAAAAACACCAAACTCCTCGCCACCCAAGCGGTACAAGGTATCATCAGAGCGCCCCAAGCACCCAGCAACCGCCTCGACAATCTTCTTTAAAGCTTTGTCGCCCGCTTGGTGCCCGTACGTGTCGTTATAGGGCTTGAAATAATCCACATCAAAAATCGCAAACGTAACAACCGTTTTGTCACGCTTCGCGCTGTTGATCATTCTTGGGACGCTTTCATTGAAAAAGCGTCGGTTAAAGGCGCCTGTCAACTCATCTTTAATAGACATCTCTTCGAGCAATTTTTCACTGGTGATGTTTTGACGAATGGCCGTGTAGCCTATCTTGTTGCCCTGCAAATCAAAAATAGACGAAATAGACGCGCGCACCCAATAATAAGTGCCATTTTTTGATCTATTGTGTACCTCACCCGACCAGTAATCCTTCTCGATCAAGTCTCTCCACATCTGCTCGTAAAATTCTTTTGGGGTGTTTGGGTCTTTGATGAGATTGTGTTTTTTACCTATCAACTCTTCTTTGCTGTAGCCTGAAATTTCACAAAATTTGGTCGAAGCTTCTGTGATTACTCCCCTTAAATCTGTGCTAGAAACGATAATATGCTTATCTACCAAATCAATGTAGCGTGTAAGTTTTTGTTCGACAATTTTTCGCCCCTCAATCTCACTGTTGAGCGCCCTGTTGGATTTTACGACAAGAAACACAACCACACCAAAAACACTCGAAAGCCCAATCGCCCACCACAACACTAGCGCATAATCACTCCCACGTTCATAGCTGACTGAAACCCAACGGTTAAAAATCTCCTGATGCTCATTTGATGATGTCATCGCAATAGCTTTATCTAAAATCGCCGCCAAAATCGGCTCATCGTCGCGCACACCCACGCTCAAAGACAAAAACTCATCCAATTTTGTACCAATCTTAAGCTGCCCAAAATACTTTTGCTGAATCTGATACCCCGCCACTGGAAGCGAGTTTACAAAGCCAAACAGCTCTCCTTTACGCACAAGTTCAAATCCTCTATCAAGACTCTCTACCTCTATAAATTTAATCTTTGGGTAGTTTGCTTTTAACATTTCATTGATAGCATACCCGCCAACAATCCCGACTTTTTTGCCTGAAACTTGATGCAGTGCGTCCACAAAAATTTCATTAATGCTCGTCACAAGCACCAATGGCGCACTCAGGTAAGGCTGGGTAAAACGCAGAAAATCCCGACGCTCTGGCGTGTCAACAATAAAAGGAATGATGTCGCATTTTTTCTCTCTAGCAAACGCCAGTGTCTCAGCCCAGCTTGATGTTTCTACAAGCCTAGAAGAGATATCAAGCTGTCGCCCAAACACTGCCATGTAA
The DNA here is from genome assembly GCF_016937535.1 of Sulfurospirillum tamanense. Classification (NCBI taxonomy): domain Bacteria; kingdom Pseudomonadati; phylum Campylobacterota; class Epsilonproteobacteria; order Campylobacterales; family Sulfurospirillaceae; genus Sulfurospirillum; species Sulfurospirillum tamanense. The sequence continues at coordinate 5,978 of NZ_JAFHKK010000005.1, forward strand.
TCAGCACTCATACCCACGTGCTTGCCCTGTTCATTTTTTTCAAAAGGCATCCAATCAGGCTGAATACACACGTTGAGTGTTCGTTTTTTTGCCAAATAAGCAAGCTCTTCTTGGGTAAGGATTGGTGCATTTGACTCCACCATTTCCTTAAACGTAGTAAACACATACTCATCCACAGGCACATTGTTGTCAATCAATCCATGCTCAGCATAGGTTTTGAGAGTATATTCCAACCGTCCTTTATCGAGGGTGCCAAGAGGCGTAATCTTTTGTCCAATCATTTGCTCCGTAGCATCTGCTTCAAAACGCAAGTGTTCTAGAGATTTATGCGGGGCATATTTTTTATGGATAAGACGAACAATCTCTTCTTTATGCTTAAGCGCGTATTCCCAACCTTTTAAAGAAGCACGCCTAAAGCGCTCCACGCGATCAGGGTGGTTCTTTGCCTCAAAAGCATTTGTAAAAAGCATATCACCATACATCGCAAACCCATAATTAGAGGGATTTAAGATGTTGACATCTACACCTTCTTCTAAAAAATAAAACGGCTCATTAGTAGCGTATGCACTAAGCGCGTCCACCTTGCCTTCTTTTAAAAGCGCAACACTATTTAGAGATTTTTCACGGATGAGTTGTGGCCTGACATCCAAATGCTTTAGCATCGCCAAAACTCCAAACCCGTCTGTATCTCTAGGGTAAAAAACAAGTTTTTTGTTTTCAAGCTTATAAGGCGAGTCGATGCCACTGCTTTTTAGCGTTAGCACTACACTGGGAGAGTGTTGAAAAATAGGAGAGACAATAACCACAGGCTCGCCCTTAGCCCGGTAAAGGAACAAAATAGAGTCCGACACACCGTATTGGGCTTCACCTGCGATGACTTGGTCGATGTTGTTAGACAAAGTATCGCGCGCCCGAATCGTTACATGTAAACCTTCTTCCTCGTAAAACCCTTTTTCAAGAGCGGCATAGTAGCCCGCAAATTGAAATTGATGAAGCCATTTAAGCTGAAGCGTAACAGCTTCTTGGGCGCTTAACCACGAAACAATAACCAAGAAAAAAGCAGTAATTCGTACCATAGGAATCCATATAAATCATTTGGCCTATTGTATAGTTTTTAGAATAAAAGTTGCAACAAAAAAGAACAGCGGAGTGTTTGTTTATACTTTACGAGGGGAAAAAGAAGATGGTGGCGAGAGGGGGACTCGAACCCCCGACCTCCGGCTTATGAGATTTAAAATCGGGGCTTTTATTATCTTTGATATTTCTTTACTAAAAGCTACAAAATGCCTATTTTAAGGGACTTTAGCAAAGAGTTTTATTTAAAAACTTTGAGTCTATTATATCTTTTTCTACCAAATACTGATAAAATAGTGCGGTAAATAGTGCGGTAAAGGATGGCTACAGTAAATGAGAAATGATTTAATCAAAACAAAATTCCCAGGCGTATACTACATAATAGATCCGACTTCAAAAGTTAAAACTTACTTTGCGAGAATAAAAATCATTGGTCTTGTAAACACTGATCAAATTGTGGGCTATTCAAACGATGAAATCAGAACCAACCCTTCTATTGCCTACCAAAAACGTAACGAACTTATTGCTTCGCTCAAGTCAGGCAAACCTCTTAATAAAAAAATAACCCTGCAGGCACTGTTTGATGAGTATATTAAACATGCTACACTAACACAGAGAAAATCAACCCTAGATACGAAAGTTTACTATTTTAAAAAACATTTTTTAAAACTTTCAAAAAAAAATATTACCGATATTAAAACGAGTGATTTACAAAATCTTATCAGCAGTTTGCTACAAAAAGGATATGCTCCGCAAACTGCAAAACACCAACGGAACCTAATTAAAGCAATCTTGAATTATGCTATTAAAAAAAGGTATATCGAGATTAACCCAGCCCAAAATATTGAAATTCCAAAATTCAACAACGAACGAAAATTTTTCATTGAGGACGAAAAAGCCAAAATGTTATACGAAGAGATTTTAGATATTCCTAATAATTCTTATCGACTAATGTTTTTGTTTCTTCTGCGCGGAAGACGGAAGGGTGAAATATTGAGTCTCGAATGGCAAGACATTGATTTTTACCAAAAAAGCTATACGATAAGAGACGAAAATAATAAAATATCAGAGTCTCAAAAATACCTTTTAGATGATGAACTGTTGGAGCATTTCACTTTTTTGGAGAGAGGTCAAAAAGGCCTTGTTTTTCCCTCCCCCATTACTGGAAAAAAAATGACCGATTTTCCCCGTTCGGTTTGGAGAGAAATGAAAAACAAGCTCGGGCTCAAAATGCGACTACATGACTTTAGGCACTTACTTGGCTTTACGCTTGTGAACAACAATATTCCACTTGAAATTATCTCCAAAACACTCGGGCACAAAAGCATAAAAACCACACAACGGTATAGCAACATGAAAGAAGAAATGGCAAAACTTGGGAGTGATACTTTCTTGGATTTGTTGAAAAAATAGGTAATTTAATGATTTTATGTTATCATTAGCTGATAACCAAAGGAAGTGTGTGTTATGCATAGTCTAGAAAACCTTCTCAGCTTAGACGGCGAAATTTTTCCGATGGATAATGGCTATTGGGTAAAGTTTGAAGCAAAAGAAGTCAAGCCTTCTGAAGCCATACCTCATGGCGTTAGATATTCATTAACGTTGCATGATAAAACAAATCAGCGCATTCTGGGTTATGACAATGCTCACAGCTACAAACCAAGAAATGCAAAATATGGCGCAAAGAAAGAAACATGGGATCACATTCATAAAAGAATGGATACTTTTCCTTATGAGTTTGATTCTGCCGGTCAGCTTATGGAGGATTTTTGGAAGGCAGTAGAGTACTGCATGTATCGGTAAAACAAGGAGTTTGAGATGAAAGCAAAGATTTTACGTGTCGGAATTATGTCTAAAGAGGAGTACAAAAAGCGCACCATTGCTATTGCAAAAGGGGAATATACCCTCAAAAAGAATGAGCCAAAAGTATGGTTCGAGTCCGTCAAGAGCATGGGACAGATACTGAGTTTTGAAAATCAAGAGCTTTTAAAATTAATCATAGCCAACAAACCTCAATCCTTAACAGAGCTTGAACAAATGAGTGGGCGTAAAAAATCAAATCTTTCAAGAACACTCAAAACACTTGAAAGATACGGCATTGTAGAGCTTGAGAAAGAGAACAAAGGCATTGTTCCTAAAGTCAAAGCAACGGATTTTCATGTTGAGTTTGGCATAAGAAGCGTGGCATAGTAAACCAAACAAGCCTTTAGTAATTTTCACATATATATAGCAAAATCAAGGACTTTCAATGAAAAGCATAGATAAGCAGAGCATAGAAAACGCCTATCGTTTGTTTGATTGTGGTGATATTGAAAAGATGGAAGTGGGGACACTCAAAGGGCTTCAACAAATCCATCTTTATCTTTTTGATGGACTTTATGATTTTGCAGGTCAGATTAGAGAGCTTAACATCTCCAAGGGGAACTTTCGGTTTGCAAACAGCCTATACCTCAAAGAGGTTTTAGCCAAAATCGAAACAATGAGTGAAAACAGTTTTAATGAAATCATCGCCAAATACGTGGAGGTGAATATTGCCCATCCTTTCTTAGAGGGCAATGGCAGAAGCATGAGAATATGGCTTGATATGCTCTTAAAAAAGCGACTGCAAAAAGTTGTGAATTGGCAGTTTGTAGGCAAAGAAATTTACCTCCAAGCCATGGAGAGAAGCCCTATTAATGACCTAGAACTTAGAACACTCCTTGGCGACAACCTAACAGACGATATTCACAATAGAGAAATCATCTTCAAAGGAATAGAGCAGTCATACTATTATGAAGGGTATGAGGTTTATTAAAAAATACGCTTTACATGTAAAGCGTATCTGTGGCAATATGCGCCGTGAAAGAAGAAAGAAAATTGATGCAGAAGAATGTGATGGGCAATAAACATATTGGCGGTGATTTTAAAGAGTTTTTAAAAGAAGACGGTATCTTTGAAGAGACAAACGATATAGCCATAAAAAGAGTTATTGCCTATCAACTGGAGCAAGAGATGAAGGCTCAAAAAATAACAAAAACAAAAATGGCACAAATAAAGACTGAGGCCAGTTTATTAAAAAATACTTAATTTATACAAAAATAATGAATTGTTGTAAACTTCTGTATAAATTAAGAATTAAAAAAGGTTTCTAAAGTGTTATCAAACCTATTCGCCAACCTTGATGCCAAAAAGTCGATTATTGCACAGGCAAGACCAATGCCCATCGAAACGGTGCAAAGCTTGGCAAAAGACTTTCATCTTAGATACACGTATCACTCCAATGCCATAGAGGGCAATACCTTAACGCTCAATGAAACAAAGGTGGTTTTAGAGGGTATCACGATTGGTGGCAAGACCGTGGTTGAACATCTTGAAGCCATTAACCACCAAGAAGCAATACACTTCATCGAGAGCTTGGCCAATGAAAACCAAGTATTGTGTGAGAAAGATATTAAACTCATCCATGGTTTGATTCTAAAAGGAATTGATGCCAAAAATGCAGGACAATACAGAACAGTCAATGTTAAAATATCAGGCGCATCCCATACGCCTCCTTCGTTCTTTTCATTGGACAACCTAATGACTGAACTGGTTGAAAACTACCACAAAGCTCATGCCATGCACCCTATTGAAAAGATTGCAAGATTACATGTTGGTTTTGCCTATATTCATCCTTTTGTGGACGGCAATGGAAGAACAGCACGGCTATTGATGAATCTTGAACTAATGAAGTCTGGGTATTTGCCCATCATCATTGAAGCAACACAAAGAGCAACGTATTATGATGCACTTGATGCAATCGCCGCCAAGCAAAGCTATGAGTCTTTTATCAAACTCATAGCCGAACTTGAAATGAAGACCCTTGATGAGAGAATTGAGTTTTTGAAAAACACAAAAAAAGACAAAAGGAGTAAAAATGTACGACAATGACTTGCGAACTGGAACTGACTACGAATATGAACATGCTCTTGATGCGCTCCTCCAAAAAGGTTATGGCAAGAAAACAATCAAGGTGAAATACGCCCCCGACACGGAAGAGCTTGCCGACATGGGAACGGTCTATATTGTTACCGATGATGTAGCTTTTATTCATGCACTAGATAGAATGAAAGATTACAAAAATATGGTTAGGTTCCTTGATGACCACAAGGACATGTATGTTGAGCTAGTAAAAACCCCTGACACATTCGACATGGAGTTTGATGTTTCTCACACGATGGTCGAAGCGGTACAAAACAGTGAAATGGTGAAGAAAAGTTGATTGGCAAGGCATTGTCCAGTTAGCAAAAACTAACTGGACAAATCAAGACGAAGGTGCAGATAAACTGCTGATATCATTATAGTTAAAATAAAGGGGAGATGCTAATGTACGCAGTAACTTTTGATTTAAATACCGCCTACCCTGCAAGCCCAACAAATGCCTACGATGATATTAAAAAGTTTATGAGTGTCAATGGTTTTTCATGGCAACAAGGAAGTGTGTATTTTGGAGACAATTCCATTAATGCAGTGACATGCGTTTTAGTTATTCAAAAACTTGCAAAAACACATCCGTGGTTTGCCTCCTGCGTCAAAGATGTACGTATGCTAAAAATTGAAGAGTTAAACGATTTACTCCCCGCTATTTCCTAGCCTTCCTTTTTACAAATTTAACATATATATAGCAAAAATACGCCCAATACACCATCGAGTGGTACGAAAATATACCACTCAAGAAGCACTCCAATGTTGTTGAATGGTAGGAAAATATACCATTCGAACCAAAAAAGCAAAGAGCGGGGCTTCTAGGGGAGGATTCAGAATCTGGCCTTGACGTTCTTTACATGTAAAGGGTTACAAACCTCCCAATGGGGCACGACCGTTGAACTTTGAGCCGTGGAGGTCTTCGACTCCCGCACCCTATCGCTACGGTGCATTGCCCCCAAGGGGGCGCACCTAAACCCTGCGGGGCTATCTTTTCCTCCCTGCTCCTTTTTTGATTTTTGAGGATGGCGACGTATCATTCGCCAAACTCGTCGAATGATAGGCTTGAGATTCGGACAATACGTTTTCCGTCTCTCGCTTGATGAACGCCATGCGTTCTTCGTGCGCCGTAAGTTGGGTTTTTTCCTCTTCTCGCAAGTTCAGATTCGAAAACGAATCTCGCCAACTGGGACGGCGTATGATTCGACTTTCTGCTTTCACCTCCATTCTATCATTCGCCTCGCGCTCAACCTGAAGTCGTATGATTCGCTCCTGATACGCTCGATACGCCTTTTTCCACGCCAAAGATACGGCTGTTTTCAGTCTTGAGCCAACATGGCCAAGGCTGTGATTTGCCCGTCGCACTCCATGATGATTTCCATTTCGGGCGCCCAAGTGAGCGTCCGCGCCACTGTGCAAAAGCATCTCAGGCCGCTTCTTTGCGCTGGATTTGCCAAAGCGAACCACATCGAGGAAGGGCATTCGCTGCAAGCTCCGCCCTCCACCGTATAATCCATCTGCGCCGTGAGCGCTTTGAATATAGGACTCACGTATTCTAGTTGCGTTTTTTCGGTGTTCATTGATTGCCTCCTTTTTTTGCAAATAATTGATTGTCGAACGTTTGATTTTTCGTTGCCCCACATTTGCAAGCAACTCTTCTTTGTTGGACGTGAAAAGTTGAAAATTGTGGGTAGCTCGACTCGTTTGTACGTACAAACTATTGAGATTCGCCATCTGCGAATCCGCCAAGACAAGCACATTCCGCGCAGTCATGCCCTGGCTCTTGAAATCCGTCACTGCATAGCCTCTTTCAAAAAAATTGTGCTTCCCAATATCAAAACTCTTTTCATTGCCACTGTCGCTCCGCACAGTCACCATGCCATTCTCAATTTTCAAGATGGTGGCCACTTCGCCGTTTTCCACCTTGAAGCCGTCTTTCCGACTGTCCACATTTTTTGAAAAAATGATTCTATCATTCGCCGCATAGTCCCGTTGCACCTCCTTGAATGTTTGAATTTCATTGTGTCTTTGATAGACATTGATATCCAAAACGGCGCGTCCAGAACGTACACGTATGGTTCTGTCATCCACCTGCCCCACCACCTCGTACAATGTGCCGCGCTTTGCGCCCTCAATTTGCAAGAGCATTCCCATTTCGTACGAACGCGCATATTGCGAGGCTGTGCCGTTGAGATTCACGCTCTCCTTTGTGGTGATTGTGTACCCTTGGCCAAGGTGCGTATTTTTGTCGCGAATCGCCTCGTTGAGCTTTTGCCTTTGGTCATTTTTGGAGGAAATGACAAGAGGCTCTCTGTCTCGCGCCTTTTTCTCGTTTTTGTGGGTCTCTTTGAGCCGCCAGTACTCTTTTGAAATAGCTTCTATGGATTCCTCCGCGCCAAGCTCGTGCAACGCATCGGCTTGCTCGAGTATGTGCAACGCCTCCTTCGCTTGCGCAACCGTGAGGTGGCGCACAGCATCTTTCATGTGCGTGGTTTCCTGCCGCATGATTTGTGACATGGTGACGGTCTGAACGTCGGTATTTTCCAGAACGCCCTGAAACGCACCACCCGCCGCCACAGATTGAAATTGGGTATCATCGCCGATGAAAACAATGCGTGAATTCGTCTTTTCAGCATGTTCTTGCAGCTGATGCCATTGCGCCGACCCTACCATTCCTGCCTCATCGAGGATGAGAATACGCAAGGGACTCTCGGGCGTTCTTGGATTTTTCCCTTCCTCGATGAGGAATTTTTTTATGGTGGAAGATTGAACCCCACTATCTGCCTCCAACCCTTCTGCAGCCTTCGCCATGAAGGCAATGCCACGAAATTCGACGTTCAAGTTTTCCGCTTCGGCGATTTTTCGGATGTTTTCCACCGAAAAAGTTTTTCCCGACCCAGCAAGGCCGCGAATGGCAATGAAGCGGTCTTGCGTCGTCAAAACAGCTTCGATGAACTCTTTCTGACCTTCCGTCATGCGGAAGCCCTTTTGCGCCTCGGTGAGACGGATGTGTTTTTGCACCACCTCCGCATCAAGCAGTGGTTTTTGGGTTCCGATTCCGTTTTCCACTTGGCCCAAAATTTCCGCTTCCTTGCGGATCATCTCGTGCGTCGAATATATTCCAGTTTCAAGGGGGCAAATAGTGGTATTTTCCGACAAGACACCACGGTAGTTTTCCATGGTCAAGCCGTGATGCAAGCCGTGTTTCATACACTCCAGCAATAGTTTTTTTTCGCTGAAAACGGACTCATTTGCACTGATGGACGACGCCGCCCTGCTGATGTGCTCTTGAAGCAAATGTGGGGCAACTTCGGAATCTTTCGCTTTTTGAGCACGATTTTCAAAAAATGCGCCATCAAGCCCCGCTTGCACCATGCGCTCTTTCGTCTCTTCCTGCCATTTTTCAAGATCAAGTTTCGTTTTCGCGTTTTTCGTTTTCGCGTTGATGACATCAAGAGCTTTTGAATGATTCGAAATTTCTCGCCCGATTTCTTTTTCATATTCCGCGAGCTTCGCGCGCAATTCGAGGCTACGGCCACTGAATTCTTCAATCTGTTCACGAGAGTATCCTGCCAGTTCAAAAAATCCTGTTTTCGCATTCACTTCAAGGTCATATCCAAGCCCCCGCACCTCCTTTGCGAGCTCGTTTCGAAACATCTGGCCCAAGAGCATTTTTGCCCGATAGATTTCGGCGTTCTGCATCGTCCCAGTGCGAATTTTCCCGCTTTCATCGCGATAGGAAACGGTGTTGAGCAGGAAATTGTGACAGTGTTCCAAGGGGTCAACAATGCCCGTATCCGTTGCCCTCGTGTTGTCGTGGGCAAACGTGGCCCACGCAACACCCAGAGGCTCCACCTCTATGATACGTTCCCCATCCCACACTTTTGCCTTTGCAAATTCCTTTTCTACGAGCTCCATGGCCCGCTGATTCGCCCGCAGGTGGGCCTCTCGAAGCTCTTGGGCTTTTTCCGCATGGCCGTAGTGCAACAAGCCTTGCACTTCAAGGGAAAAGGACTTCGGCGGGAAGGTGGAAATGTCGATTCCCGCCCTTCTTTCGGGGTCTCCCGCATTGCGCACAAGTGGTTGGCCGCTTTGCGCGTGAAAGCCATTCAGGGCGGCCTCAAAGGTCTCTTTCGTGACCTCCTGACCCGACGCAAGCCCATGAGCTTCGAGGCCTTTTCCATGAAAATGGCCTACTTCGGAATTCTGCTGATAGTAGTTTTCTTTTCGGTAGTAGCCTAGTGCTTTGGAGGCAGATAGGGGTACGCTCATGGTCACCATTTCGTGTCCTTTCTTCGGTTGGGCCACACCCGACCGAAGCAAACCAGTGACAACTGGGTCGGGTGTGAGAGTGAAATTCAAAAAAGCAAAAAAAGGTGGGTGAGACATGCATCCCAAGCTTCTGTGGCTTTGGGGGTGCATATCCATACCCACAGCTATGCGCCTACGTGTCTCAGATTGCGATGGGTATGCCCATGTGCTTGCGCCAAAATAGAGTCAAGCAGGGGCTTGGGTTGCCCTGCATGGAAAAACCCAAGAAACAGCCCCTGCTCTTGCGAGAGGTCCATACGCCACGCGTCACGCAAGGCTTCCACATATTGAAATTCCACGTCGTGTCCATCGCAGAGGGACAGGGCTTCGAGCATGTGCGAGTCATCTACGTGTAGAAAAAACTCGCTTCCATCCACATAGACGCACTGCAAGCCATTTTCCATTTCCGCAAGCACTGTCACGTTGTGCATTCGGCGCACGAATTCATTTTTCACGACACACCTCCACAAGCAACTCTCTCAAGCTCAAATTTCCGAACGGTTGAGCCTTCGTCAAATGCTCATTGAACTCACTTTTTCCGAGAATTTGAGACTCGATATTTCCGAGGCGCAAATTCAACTTTTCCAACTCCGCTGACCCCTCGGCGGATAATCCGCCGAGGGCAAAACCCAACATAAAACCCAAGATACCTATGATAGAACTTTTCATTTTTTCTCCTTTTTTCAATTCGACATCGGCCGACTGTACTGCCCGCCGCGATTGTCGATTTCTCGACCTATGATGCCCTGCGCATCGCCTCCTGATTCTTCGCCTACACCTAGCATTTTCAGCAGGATTTCAGCCCCATTGAAGGTGATATAGAAGCTCAAAACAACCCCTATGATGGCGATGGCTACACTGAAAAAACCTTTCACGAAAAAGAGCCCAAAGTCCGCAAAATTGTATGTCGCACTTGCGACTCCCTGCGACATCGTGATATTGAAAAAATTCGCAAACTGCTCATCGACGAGCAGGTCGGTGATAGCACCGAAGAGGTCGAGAAAGACAACACAGAGCACTACGGAAATGGCGAGGGTCAATGGACGGCTCCAAATCACAAGGCCCTTCACAAGGAACTTCCGAATCGCGTCTTCCTCGGAGTTCGACAACATCCAAACGACCATGTATGGGGAAATGAAGAGGTACACCACCATCGAAAGCAACCAATACGTCAAAACGAGGAACGTGGCCACGACAAGCGTGATGAGCGGGAGGTATTTCACGAGGTATGAGTAGAGAAATATTGTGACGCCATGCGCCACGGCTTGTTTTGCGCCCGCGACCAAGTTCCCGAAAAATGGTATTTTTTCAAGCGTCGAAGTGGCGGAGCCGACGGTGGCGGAAATTGTGGAAGACACAGTACCCGCTGCGGGTAGCATCAAGTAGGGCAAGGTCTCGATGACACCGGCAATCACAGAATCTGCAACGACTCCTTTTTCCATGCCCTCGTTTTTGCGGATTTCTTCGCGAGTTTTTTCTATTTGTGATTGAGATTTCACATTGCGGTCGTATAGCCCTATATTTTCGGAAAACATATTCCCTGCGGCAATGAGTGGGAGCGAGAAAAACCCGAAACTTTCTATATTTCGAATTTGCGAATCCGCAAGACTCGAGAGTTGCGTCTGCACTCTCCTGTCGTTCGCCGCCTCGCCGTAGTTCCCAAGAATTCGGTCGTTTTCCTCTTTTTGAGCCGTGAGGGTCTTCGACGTGGTTTCCGAGAAATCGCACAATTCGAGACTCAGGAGTGCTCGACGATATTCAGGGCGCAAGGGAGAAATGGTGCTCATTCCCTGCTGAACTCGGTATTTCCCACCCTCTTCTCGAAAAAAAATGTCTCCCACTGCCTTTTCGCAGGTTGCAAGGAGGCTCCCATATGCCTTGATTTTTTTCTCGGTTGCGAGTTGTTCGATGGCTATTTTTTCGACCTCCTCCTTGGAGAGCATGCCACTGTTTTTTCGCTGAACATTCACATATGTTTGCCCGAAAGCTTCCGTGATGGCAGTGGCGAATTCAACGGATTTTCGGATGGCGGCGCCGTATAGGGCCTGAAAATTTGTCCTCGAAATTTGGGCCTCGCCCACCGAGATAGTGCCCGAAATCACGTAGAAGGAATAGATGATAGCCATGGAATATACCCCCTTTCCCCAATAGTCTGCGGGGTCATGCTTCCCGCTGATGGTGGTGGTGATTTTTCGATTGAGCATGAAAAAAACAGCGAACGGAAGCACAAGAAAGAGAACCCATGAGTTGATTTCGTTGAGTTTTTCATCGACATTTGCGAACATTGAAATATAAAAGAGTAATATTTTATCATCGAAGGTTTCGACTGAGAAAGCGGGGGTATATGCCCCTTTGAGCCGAACGCGATTTTCGAGAATGGACCTCGAAAAATCCACCACCTCGTCATCGAAAGTGAGCACCGCAACGAGGAACTGGGCGAAATCCACATCGCGGTCAGTTCGATATATTTTTCGATATTCCGAGGCGCGGTCTTTTTGCGTGGGAAGGCTCGCAAGAGCGGTTTGTATTTCCTCGGCCGTGGGCGTGGTTTGCGCCTTGACCGCATGGTGAATATATTTGTACTCACCGACCTGCTCCATGGTGTCACGAATGTAGAAATTCAATGCTATTTCGCCCGATGAATAGTCCATTTTTGCGACCTTTGCGACGTATCCATCCTTCGTGTCGAAGCTCAAGGGAAGCTTTTGCGGGTCGGGGGCTGAGCGCAGGAATTTGAGGACTCCTTCTTCTTCTTCATCCTTCTCTATTTGCGTGCTTTGAGTCTGTTCTTGTATTGGTTGCGCCTGTTTTGTGACGACAGTTTGTGTGGGCATGGTGAATGCATGCGTAGAGGTGCTTAGAAGGGCCCAGAAGGCCCAAAGAAGGAAAATGAATACCTTTGGGCACATGATGCTGTTTTTCGCTGTTTTGCCCGCTCTTTCAGTGGAGCACAAAGCAGAGTCCGCAGGAAAGCTTTGTGCCCGCAAACGAAGTGCGAGAGGGGATTCGTTCACAGAACTACCTCCCGCAAAAGCTCGACGGTCCGAAAATCAGCCCAGTTTTGCCCAAAAAACACACGGTATCCCTTTCCCTCACCCTCGGGAATCCGCTGTACTTCAGTGATGATGAGAATTCCATTTGCGGTTGGAACTTCTTTTCCTGAGAACTCCTCATTGAGCTTGGCTTTTTCTTCCGAGAGCGCCTCATGTTCGAGGAAGTCCTGAAAATTTTCCATGGTCATGGGCTGATTGTGGAGCAGATTTGCAAAAATTCGCTTTCGGTGGAGCCTTTCGGATTTTCGTGGAAAAAGGCCATCCTTTCGAAGCCATTGATAGAATGTCTCGAACTTCTCTTCTTTTGTTTTTTCCGATATGTTGTTCATTTCTTCTTCCTCTTCTTCTTCTTTATCGTATTGTTATGTTTATCTTTATTGTGTCAACTTTCTTTACAGGGTGTGTCAACTTTCTTTACACCCTGCGACACTTATCTTTACGGGGTGTCAACTTTCTTTACACCGCGTCGCATCAACTCGAAATTGACAAATTCGTCGTACCATTTTTGTGTGGTGCGCAGGAATTGAGTTTCCGAATTGACCTCCACTAGGTTTTTCGAAATCAGGTTTTGAATGATTTTGATGGTTGTCTGCCGAGAGAGCCCGAAAAATGCACCTATTTTTTGTCGCGAAGCGTAGCACCACCCTATGGCGATGGACGACGGATTGTGCGAGAGGTGATATATTGCGTCGGCGACGCAATACTCATTATTTGTGAGCTTGAATTTGAGCCGAGGATCATGCTGTATGGTCGTGAAACCTAGTTGTATTTTGCTTTTTTCGGACATACGTATCCCTTTGTATATTTTCATTTTTTGATTTTGGAGGGATTTTTTTTGGTACAATTGCAGACCAACACCCTCAACGGTGTTCTCTCGCTCCTCTCATGCAGTTCAAGCCTCGGAAACTTTCTCTGCTGAGGGGAGTTCTATCGCATCGCCCTGACTTCGACTTTTTGTCCTTCCGCCCACGTTACGAGTTCGCTTTGTTGATACCATACCCGACCGCCTATCTTTGAATATGGCAGAACCCTTTTTGAGCGAAGCCCCGCTTGGGTGCTTTGTCGGAGAGGTGGAATGATTTCCCTGTCCCCGACGGTCAACCCCCTTTCCTCTAGCTCGATTGAAGATATTTTTCTGTCTTTTTCCGAAAAGCTCATCTTTTCTCCTTTTTTTGTTTGGATGCCGAAATCATGACATGTTTTTCGATTTTTAACCTGAAAGAAGTGGCGTGGAACCCCTTGATTTAGGGCTTTTCGTTATATATTTCTTATATAAAAGTTATATAACAGTTATATAATCTGAAGTTATGATTTCCCAAAATTTAGGGCTTTTGATTTTTTGGAAAAAAGCGTTTTGATTGATTTTTTTGAGGAAAAATTATTGAAAAAAGAGTGTTTTTTGGGAGAAATACAGATGTTTTTTGAGTGATTTTGGTTATTTTGGAGAACAAAACTTAAGAAATTAAATTAGTTTTGTTGGATTTTAAGGGAAAAAAGTGAGATTTGAAAAAAGAAATATTCAAAGTGGAACTTAGGCTGTTGTGATTTAATAAGTGCGGTAAATAGTGCGGTAAGGCTTTTTTGAGAAATTTTTTTATCTTCAAAAAAGTGGTTTAAACGTCGATTTGAAGGGGTTTTGAAGATGGTGGCGAGGGGGGGACTCGAACCCCCGACCTCCGGCTTATGAGACCAGCGCTCTAACCAGCTGAGCTACCTAGCCACCTAAAAAGAGGTGGCATTATATACCGCCACCCCTTACATTTTGATTAAAAAAGCTTTAACAAGTCCCGAACAATCCCTTTTGCTTCGTCTGGGACATGTTTTTCAATCTCTTTGTCTAGTTTCTTCTGAATATACTGGGATGCTTTGATGCTCACACGTGGGTTTTGCATCTTTCCTTCGATGACGCCACTGAGGTCTTTCTTTTGCACCAAGATGTCAAAGGGCACGCGCAGTTGGTCATTTTCTCGCCCAAGGGTTCCTTGCGAGACGCTCAACTGGCTTTGCTCTGCCCTCATGAGTAGGTCAAAAACAATGCTCTTGGGAGAAATTTTTCCCACAAGCGTCGTGTTTTCATACAACTCTCGCGTCAGGTTAAACCCCGTAGCCACTTGCACCAAGCGCGTTAACTCACTCTCCACCAAACGCCCCTGGGGAAACGCGACTTGAAACGCTCCTGTATCGCTAGTAACATTGTACGCAAGGGTTGCATCGCCCACGGACTCAAACACGTAAGGCACGTCAAGCAAAATACTCAAGCGCTCAAATACCATCCCCGCTAACGCCGCATCTAGCTGGTTGTTCTCAAACACAAAGCTACTTTTGCCTCCTAACACTTCTGTCACACCCGTGGCACGCGGACCATTTTCACTCACACCCGCTTCTCCTTGCATCGCAAAAGGACCGTGTAGGGCTTGTTTTGTGAGGGGCTTTAGGGCAAGTAATTCTTTTACATGTAATTGATACGCCGTGTTTAGCACTCCCGTTTTAAGATCGGCTTTGCCTTGCGTGGTCTGCAAAGTCGCCACAGAACTGACAATCTCACTCACAAAATCCACGTTTTCTCCCGCTAAAGTAGCGTCCATTGTGACTGCATAGGTCATCTTAGGAGGGAGCTCCATGCCCAAAAGCTCCAAAATCTCGGCATGGTTTGGAACGCCCTTGTCGAGCCTGAGCGCCACGGTTCCCTTTCGGGTTGCTTGGGCCACTTCTGTCAATTTCGCCTTTACATGTAAAGCCCCTTGGCTATAACGCGGCTTTGCTAAGCGCGCCAAGATTTCTTCCAAGGACACATTCTCCATACTCACATCCAAAGCATCATTCTCATAAAACGCACTTGTTAATCCGCCCAAAGAGGCCGTTGAAACCTCAGCACGCAACGCTTCTTTGGTGCCTTGCAGCGTGGCTTTTAGTGCAAAATCTCCTGCCAAAGGCATTCCCGCAAGAGGTTCTAACACCGCTAAATTTGGCGTGATTACTTCCACTAATGCACTCCATGCTTGCGTTTTTGTATTGGCCAAAATCTTAGGAAACCGCACCTCAGAAAGAGAGCTTAAAATCGCGCCTTTAGCTTCAAAGGCTTCACCCTTAAGCACTCCATGAAGCTCACCCACATAGGTCACTTTTGGCGGTAACTGCACACCATAATACTCCTGCACGAGCGCCTCATTGACCACGCCATTTAAAAGGGTTACTTTAGCCACGAGCGCACCTTCTTCTGCGGTGTGTGCTTCTACGCTCACCCTACCCTCAGCAAAACGCGGCTGCCCCAAAAGTTCCAGTATTTGCCCCACATCAAGGTCTTTGGCTTCTATTTGTGCTGCGCTTAACATTTTCTCTTTAAGAGTTACTTCGTAGGCAATGTCTGACCCAAAGGCCGCGCCCGTCCCCTGGACAACAAAATCATGCACAAACCCCTTAGCCTCGCCCATTACTGTCAATTTTTCTTGAATCACCATCACCGGCGTCTCAAGCCCTTGGGCTTGAATATCATATTCCATCGCGAACCGTTGGTCAAAAAGATTAAACGTTCCTTGCACTTCCAAGGTTGCACTCCCGTCCACTTCCAGCACCGCTTTAAGCGAAGAAAAACGCAGTGAAAACTCCCGAATGTCTACTTTCTTTCCAAGGCTTTGGGACGCTTTTTTTTCAAGATACGGACGTACAAGATTGTTGCCAACTTGCGTAAAAAGCACCCCATACACCACGCCCATGAGCACCAGCACCGTACCTATTATAATGGCGACTACACGCATAACTTCTCCTTTAACTTAACAAGTAAACTCATATTACATGAGCCACATAGACTAAAGTATTCTGATATTTTTGCAAAAACTGTTGACTTAAGCCGTAAAATGTCGTATAATTTCATCACTCAAATTTTATGAGTGCTAAAAATTCAAAATCACTACCATAAGGAAGGACAAACATGAACTTTCAACCCCTAGGTCATCGCGTTTTGGTTGAGCGTATCGAAGAACCAACCACCACCGCATCGGGCATCATTATACCCGACAACGCAAAAGAGAAGCCTTTGAGCGGCGTTGTACGTGCCATTAGTAAGAAAGTGGAAGACAAAGGTCTTGTGTCTGTAGAAGACAAAGTGGTTTTCGGAAAATACTCTGGCACCGAAATCTCCATCGGCGGCAAAGAATACCTTGTTCTTGAAACAAAAGACGTTCTTGGCGTCATCAAATAACCCCCTACTTACAATCAACTAAGGAGAATACCAATGGCAAAAGAAATTCACTATTCCGACACTGCGCGTAATGAACTCTATGAGGGCGTACGAAAACTTAACGATGCCGTTAAAGTCACTATGGGGCCGCGCGGCCGTAACGTGCTTATTCAAAAAAGCTTCGGCGCACCTAGCATCACTAAAGACGGTGTTTCTGTAGCAAAAGAAATCGAACTTAAAAATGCTATCGAAAACATGGGTGCCCAACTGGTTAAAGAAGTAGCCAGCAAAACCGCTGATGAAGCAGGCGATGGTACCACCACAGCGACTGTTCTAGCCCACGCCATCTTTAAAGAAGGCCTACGCAACATCACTGCAGGCGCAAACCCTATCGAAGTAAAACGCGGTATGGACAAAGCAGCCGAAGCGATTATCGCAGAACTCAAGGCAATCGCTCGTGAAGTAAAAGACAAAAAAGAGATCGCACAAGTGGCTACCATCTCTGCAAACTCTGATAGCAAAATCGGCGCTCTCATTGCTGATGCAATGGAAAAAGTAGGCAAAGACGGCGTCATCACCGTAGAAGAAGCTAAAGGTATCCAAGACGAACTTGACGTGGTTGAGGGTATGCAGTTTGACCGCGGTTACCTTTCTCCTTACTTTGTCACCAACCCTGAAAAGATGCAAGCAGTGCTTGATCACCCTTACATCTTGTTGTTTGACAAAAAAGTTTCCAACCTTAAAGATTTGCTTCCTATCTTAGAGCAAATCCAAAAAACAGGAAAACCCCTCCTTATCATCGCTGAAGACATCGAGGGCGAAGCGTTGGCCACATTGGTAGTCAACAAACTCCGTGGTGTACTTAACATCAGTGCGGTTAAAGCACCTGGTTTTGGCGATCGCCGCAAAGCGATGCTTGAAGACCTCGCCATTCTCACTGGCGGTCAAGTCATTAGCGAAGAGCTCGGACGCACCCTTGAGAGCGCGACTTTAGCTGACCTTGGACAAGCTGCAAGCGTTGTGATCGACAAAGACAACACCACCATCGTTGATGGTGCAGGTGCCAAAGAAGCTATCACGGCACGCGTGAGTCAAATCAAAGCCCAAATGGCCGACACTACCAGTGATTATGACAAAGAAAAAATGCAAGAACGCCTTGCAAAACTTAGTGGCGGCATCGCGGTCATCAAAGTCGGCGCTTCTACTGAAATCGAAATGAAAGAGAAAAAAGACCGTGTCGATGACGCGCTTTCTGCAACCAAAGCAGCGGTTGAAGAGGGTATTGTGATTGGTGGCGGCGCAGCATTGCTTCGCGCTAAAGCAAAACTTAACCTCGACCTTTGTGGCGATGAAGCCATTGGCGCAGAAATCGTAGGTCGCGCCCTTAGCGCACCCCTTCGTCAAATCGCCATCAATGCAGGGTTTGACGCGGGTGTCGTCGTCAATGCTGTTGAGACCAATACCAACGAAAACTTTGGTTTTAATGCGGCCAATGGCGAATACGTTGATATGTTTGAAGCAGGTATCATCGACCCTGTTAAAGTAGAGCGTGTTGCTCTTCAAAATGCTATTTCTGTAGCAAGCCTTCTTCTTACCACGGAAGCAACGGTAAGTGAAATCAAGGAAGATAAACCAGCTCCTGCAATGCCTGACATGGGCGGCATGGGTGGAATGGGCGGCATGGGTGGAATGATGTAACACCCTCGAGGCTCCTTTTCTGGAGCCTCATCCCTTCTTTACATGTAAACCTCTCTTTTTCTTTCTCACTACTTTTTCAAGGAATTTCCATGCTAGCCACTTTAGATATATTTCAATGGATTGGATTTTTTGGGATGGCATGCGTGGTGTATGCGTACTTTCTCATTCAGGCCGAAAAAGTCCATAAAAGCGACAAACTCTACCAATGGCTCAACCTCATTGGCGCCATTTTGCTCATCATTTCACTTTTAGTGCATTTTAACTTGGGGTCATTTTTAATTGAAGTGTTTTGGATTGGAATTACCGTCTATGGAATGGTTAAAAGCAAGAAGAAAAAACGGGCAAACCCTTAAAGGTTTGCCCAAAAAAGCTAGTCTATCTCGATACCGTATTCATCAATCATGATGTCCACAGCTACATTGTGACGCTTGGCAAGGACTTTGGTGAATTCATTGTTTTTGACAAACTCGATAAATTCAGCGATTTTGTCTTCGAGCTCTTTTACTTGGTCTGCAGTCATGTTGTCAGGCTCGTACGTGATTTTCATGTCTACCACTTTATGATTCTTCATAATACCCTCCAGAATTTTTGTCATTTTACATCATCCATCTAATATTTACGTGACACTAGGCCAAGGTTTTATACAAAGACTCAATCTCTTCCACAACACTTGGGTCTTCAAGGGTTGACGTATCCTGCGTAATGGCTTCCCCTTTAGCAATAGAGCGCAAAATACGGCGCATAATCTTACCACTGCGCGTTTTAGGAAGCCCAGGCACCACCAAAATATCATCAATCTTCGCAATCGGCCCAATCTCTTTGATGATAATCGTATTAAGGGATTTAAGAAGGCTTGTTTTGTCTTCCTCATTTTTAACAACCACATAAGCAAACACGCCTTCACCCTTAATGGGGTCAGGTCTTCCCACTACTGCCATTTCTGCTATGTTTGGATGATCGCCAATGGCCGCCTCAATCTCCGCCGTACCCATACGATGGCCCGAAACATTGATAACATCGTCGGTTCGACCGGTGATGATGATGTACCCATCTTCATCGTACATCGCCCCATCGCCCGTAAAATAGACAGGCTTTCCATCCTTTTTGCAATCTCCAAAATAGGATTTTTCAAAGCGTGCAGGGTCCCCCCAAATGTTGCGAATCATCGAAGGCCAAGGCTTTGTGATGCACAAAAAACCTTTTTCGCCCACAGGTGTAGGATTGCCCTCTTCGTCCATGATTTCAGCCATGATGCCAGGAAGGGGGAAGGTTGCAGAGCCTGGTTTAATGGGTGTGGCTCCAGGAAGCGGGGTAATCATGTGCCCACCTGTTTCCGTCTGCCACCACGTATCGACGATAGGACAACGCCCACCACCAATTTCATTGTAATACCACATCCACGCATCAGGATTGATGGGCTCGCCCACCGTGCCCAACACCTTAAGGCTACTCAAATCATACTTTGATGGCTCATCAGGCCCAAGTTTATGAAGCAAGCGAATCGCCGTAGGTGCGGTATAAAACTGGTTAATGCGTAGCTCTTCAATCATATTCCACCAACGCCCGATGTTAGGGTGTTGTGGCACGCCCTCGTACATTACCGTCGTTGCACCCATCGCCAAAGGCCCGTACACAAGGTAGGTATGCCCTGTGATCCACCCCACGTCCGCCGTACACCAAAAGGTGTCGTTCTCTTTAACATCAAACACGTGCTCCATGGTGTATTGTGCCCACAAGATATACCCCGCGCTATTGTGTTGCACCCCTTTGGGCTTGCCTGTACTTCCTGAAGTATAAAGTAAAAAAAGCGGGTCTTCGGCGTCCATCACTTCAGGTTCACAGTGTTGGGATTCGAGGTTAATAAGATCATTGTAAACAAAATCGCGCCCCTCAACCATGTCAATGTGCTCAAAGTTGCGTTTTACCACAAGAACTTGTTTACAGATTTCTTCTGCGCCTTCCTCTAGGGCTTTATCAACCATGGGTTTAAGCAAATAAGGCGTACCGCGTCGGTAAGCACCATCAGCCGTGATAACAAGCTTGGCTTCTGCATCAATAATGCGGTCTTTGAGTGCTTCAGCCGAAAAGCCTCCAAATACCACCGAGTGAATGGCACCAATCTTTGCACACGCGAGCATAGCAAAAGCCGCTTCAGGAATCATGGGCATGTACAACACGACACGATCACCCTTTTTGATACCAAATTTATTTTTGAGTAAATTGGCAAAGCGGTTAACGCGGTAATAAAGCAACAAGTAGGGGATGATGCGCCTAGAGCCGTCTTCCCCTTCCCAAATAATAGCAGCTTTATTTTTTCGGGTTTTGAGGTGTCGCCCAATGCACTGATGGGTAACGTTGAGTTTGCCGCCTGAAAACCATTTATAAAAAGGCGCATTGCTTTCATCAAGCACCGTATTAAAGGGTTCAAACCAGTCGAGTTTTTCTTGGGCTAGCTTGCCCCAATACCCCTCATAGTCCTCATCTGCCTGCAAGCGCAGTTCTTTATACTCACACATATTTTTAATGCGCGCCTCTTTCGCAAAAGCGCGATTGGGTTCAAATATTTGCGACATTAGCACTCCTTTGGTAAATTTGCCTAATGATGTCCCTAAAGGCATCACCTCTGCTTATCCCAAAACAGAAGTGATGCCTTTACATGTAAAGCCTAGTGGCTCACCGCTCCCTCTGCCCCGATTCCTGTTTGAGATCGTACAAATTGGTCTTCGTATGCCTCTTTTTCTTTCGCCGCCGCTTCACTGGTATCAAGTTTCGAAAAAAGCCAAATCCCAAAAAATGCCACACTCACCGAAAAAAGTGCGGGGTATTGGTAGGGGAAAATAGCCTTTGAAGCATCTCCGTGAATCATCTCTCCCCACACGATTGGACCCAAAACCACCAACAGCACTGCTGTTGCAAGCCCCAAACTTCCTCCAGTAACCGCACCTCGCGTCGTAAGCCCTTTCCAGTACATCGAAAGAAATAAAATAGGAAAGTTCGCACTAGCAGCAATGGCAAAAGCAAGCCCCACCATGAAAGCAATGTTTTGATTTTCAAACGCAATGCCTAGCACAATCGCCAACATACCGATGCCTACTGTCGCATACTTGGAAATGCGGATCTCTCGCATTTGGTTTACTTCACCTTTGGCCCAGACACTCGCGTACAAGTCATGGCTAATAGCCGAAGCCCCCGCTAGCGTGAGGCCAGAAACCACCGCCAAAATCGTTGCAAAAGCCACTGCGGAAATAAAACCTAGAAACAGATCCCCACCAACGGCGTGGCTTAAGTGAATGGCTGCCATGTTGTTGCCTCCAAACAAGTCACCACTCACACTGTCCATGTACGCAGGATTGCCTAACAGCAACACAATCGCCCCAAAGCCTATGATGAAAGTTAAAATATAAAAATACCCAATAAACCCTGTCGCGTAAAAAACCGATTTTCGCGCTTCTTTGGCGTCTTGTACTGTAAAAAATCGCATTAAAATGTGCGGCAAGCCTGCCGTGCCAAACATCAGTGCAATACCAAGAGAGATGGCCGACACAGGGTCGCTTACTAAACCACCTGGCTGCATGATGCTCACGTCATTTTTCACCTCAACAGCGCGGGCAAACAATCCCTCTATACTAAAATCCACATGGCTCATCACTACAAAAGCCATGAAACTCGCCCCTGAGAGCAACAACACAGCTTTGATAATCTGCACCCATGTGGTTGCAAGCATCCCGCCAAAGGTCACGTACATTACCATCAAAAATCCCACCAACACCACCGCAAGCTCATAGGGAACCCCAAACAACACTTGGATGAGTTTGCCCGAACCTACCATTTGTGCAATCAAATACAAAATAACCGTAGCAATGGAACCAAAAGCCGCAAGGGTGCGGATGGGCATTTGGCGTAAGCGGTACGAAGCCACGTCGGCAAAGGTGTATTTGCCAAGGTTGCGCAACTGTTCTGCGACCAAAAACAAAATCACCGGCCACCCCACCAAAAACCCAATGGAGTAAATCAATCCGTCGTAGCCCTTGAGGTACACTAGCCCAGAAATACCCAAAAACGACGCAGCCGACATATAATCCCCCGCGATAGCAAGGCCATTTTGAAACCCTGTAATGCCTCCACCTGCGGTGTAAAAATCTTTGGCCGTTTTGGTGCGTTTTGCGGCCCAATAGGTAATGCCAAGCGTGCCAAGCACAAACGCCATAAACATTACAACCGCCGAGATATTGGCTCCTTTTCCTGCCATTTCATCAGCCCCAAAAGCACACAACGCCACAGCGCCCAAAAGCAATGGTGTTCTCACGCTTCGCCCCTTGCTTCTTCTTTGATTTCACGCGTAAGGGCATCAAACTCGCCGTTGGCCCTTTGCACGTAAACGCCCGTAAGTGCAAACGCCAACAAAATCAACCCTACTCCCACAGGAATGCCAAGAGTCATCACTCCTGCCCCTAAACGTATGCCAAAAATTTCAGGATAAAAAGCAACGATAAGAATAAACGCATAATAAAAACCTAGCATCACAGCAGCAAGACTCCATGCTAAACGGGAGCGTTTTTGAACAAGTAATTGAAACTTCGGGTTGGCCCTAACACGTGCGTAAATCTCTTGATTCACGAGCTCTCCTTAAATCATTCATAGGAAAAACTGTACCAAACAGACGTAGCAAAACCGTAGCATTCCAATAGGGTGAGAATATTTTACACAGTATTGAGCAAATTGGTGGGTATATGGGTAACAAATATATTAATTTTGGCGATAATAACGACTCACCTTGTATCCAATACCTTTAATATTAACTATAAAATCTTCTTTTAATAATTTTCTAAATCTACTAATCTCAGCACGAATGGTTGCATTATCCACGGGCTCATCGTTCCACACATAACTGCGAAAACGCTCAAAATCCACAATCGTATCGATATTTTCGCACAAGAGCGTGAGGATTTGGCGCTGTTTTTTGGTGAGATTTACGGGAGTTTTGTGGAAGTATAACTGCTCCTCTTCTTTTAAATACCCGTATCCTTCACTCAAAATCACATGATTGGGATTTTTAGCTTGGACTTCTCGCTTGATTTTATCAATCCGAAGCCCTAGCTCTTTGAGGTGAAAAGGTTTCTTCAAATAATCCGCCGCACCCAACGCAAAGGCTTGGGAAATTTTTTCAATATCAATCATCGCACTGATGAAGATCACAGGGGTAACCACGCCAAGCGACTGAATGCGCTCAGCAAGCTCAAGTCCACTCAAACTCGGAACGTTAATATCAAAAATCAGTAAATCAAACCGTTGCTCACCCAAATATTCCAAGGCAGACTCCCCATCATTTGCCCCCACCACATGGTGCCCCAAATCACGCAAATACTCTTCAAGAGTGCGGCAAAGCATCATCTCATCTTCCAATAACAATATTTTCATGCAACCTCTTTTTTAAAGCGGTATTCAAATGCTGTTTTTCCCGCCTCTGAATGCACACAAATCTCAACCCTATGGGTATCGCAAATCTCTTTGACGATGTTAAGTCCCAAACCAAACCCGCCCCTAGCCTTGTCTTCGCGGTAATACCGCTCAAAAAGCCGTTCTGGCTGGGTGATGGTATTGCCCTCATTTGCAATGCGCAAAAGCACATAAGGTTCTTCTTCGTAGAGTTCTACTAGGATTTGCGTACCAACCCTGGCGTATTTAATAGCATTGGAAAGATTGTTATCAATAATCCGCTGCAACTCTACTTCATTGAACTTTACATGTAAACCCTGTGAAGCTTTACATCTAAAGAACACATCATTCCCCTCAGCAACATCTTGAAAATAAGCCAAGCGCTCTTGCAAAAAATCTCCAAAATTTAGCATTTTTTGAGGGTATTGGGCGTGGTGTTTTTTGACTACATAACCCAAATCTTCGTAAATATTCTCCAACACTTTTGCCGCCGCCTCAATTTTAGTCAGATAGGGCGTTTTAGGGAGTTTGAGGTTGTGCAGTTCGATGTTCATCATCATGATGGTCAGTGGCGTATTAATCTCATGAATGGCGTTATTAACAAAGCGGTCTTGCTGTTTTAAAAGCTCCTGCGTGTAAGCAATGGAGCGCTGCAAAGCACTGGTTTTTTCTTCAACGATTTTTTCAAGGTTTGTGTTTAGGGCAATTAAATCTCGGTTTTTTTCCCTGATTTTTGCAATCATTGTGTTGGCATGCATGGAAATCTCTTTAAACTCCACAAAAGTAACCGCCCTCTCATCTACAAATCGGTAGCTTTTTGGCGCTTCTTTAAAAGCCGCATCAATCGCTCGAATATCCTTTGTGATGCGCTGGGTCAAATAGCGGTATTTGAGCAAACCCGCCACATACAAAAAAAGTGTCAATGCTCCAATCTTAAGCACAAAGGCCATGATTTTTTGATGGGATTCTTCTTTTTTGGCCTCCACAACCCTAGGGAGTTCGTCCAAATAGACCCCGCTTGCCACGCGCCACCCCAAAAGCACATCAGTACGCACAAAGAGCAGACCCTGTAGCTCTTGCACTGAAAATTCGTGCATTCCCTCTGTTTGCAACCCTTTCATTTGTGCCAAAAACGCCTCTTTTTTTTCCGTGCTAGCAACAGCAGTATGGGCGGCAAAAAAATGCTCTGAATTGTACAAAAACTCCCCCGTATCGCTCACCACAAAAGCAAAAGTATGGCGTCCCGCAACAACGTTTTTCATAAATTCACGCATGGCACTTGTAAGCTCATGAGGCTCGTAAGTTTTTTTAAAAAATTCCAAGACGCGCACGAGCTTGTATGCCTCGTCTACACTTCGTTCTTTTTGAACCCTAACATAATGCTCTTTGGCCTCTTGAATCTGTTTTTCCATCTCTTTGCTTTCATTAAAAATCACTACAAATGCCGAGGTTACGGCAAAAATAGCGGCGAAGATCATGACAATAAGAGTGGTTTGATGAATGCTGGGTTCTTTCAAGTATCTTAACAACGCTTGCCCTTGGTGAAAGAAGTGGGTTGATTGTAACACAACTTGGGCTAAAGCAGGTTGACAAAGCAAGGGGCCTGCGTTAAAATTCGACACCAACACACAAGGAAACCGATGAACCGATTACCCGCCGAGTGGGAACCCCACGAAGCCCTACTTTTAGCCCTTCCCCACGAAAATACCGACTGGAACCCTTACCTTGAAGAAATCACAGAAGCTTACGAGGAATTTTTACAAGCCATCACCCGTTTTGAGCCGGTTGTTCTGCTGTGCAAAGATGCTAAAAAAGCTAAAAAACGCTTGGGCCATTTGCCCAATCTAGAGCTTGTACAAGCCCGTTTTAACGACACATGGATTCGGGACTTTGGGCCCATTGACGTGGAAGAGTCAGGTCTCATGCGCGCTTATGATTTTACCTTTAATGCCTGGGGAGACAAATTTGGAAGCTCCCTAGACAATGCCATCACTGAATTTTTGCACACCCAGCGGGTCTTGAGCGGTACATGTAAAAAAATTGACCTTATTTTGGAGGGCGGGAGCATCGAGAGTAACGGCGAGGGCGTGTTGCTAACCACCACTACCTGCCTTTTAAACCCCAACCGAAACTGGGCACTCTCCAAAGAAGCTTTGGGCGAAAAACTTTCTCAACTCTTTGGAGTTGAGAAAATCCTCTGGCTAGAGCACGGGCACCTCGAAGGGGACGACACTGACGCGCACATCGACACCCTCGCCCGCTTTATCACGCCTGATACCATCGCGTACGTTACATGTAAAGACCAAAGTGACACTCATTTTGGGCCTTTAAAAAAGATGGAGGAAGAGCTCAAACGCACCCATTTTTCCCTACTTCCCCTCCCGCTTCCCACGCCTATCCTGTACGATGACCACCGCCTACCCGCTACATACGCCAACTTCGTCTTTGTCAACGGCGGACTCATTGTGCCCACCTACAACCAACCCAGTGATGCCATCGCCTTAAAGGCTTTGCAACAAGCCCTGCCGCACCTTGAAGTGGTGGGCGTAGACGCAAGGGTTTTCATCCGCCAACACGGTAGCCTTCACTGCGCGTGCATGCAACGTTTCGCACGATGACCCTAGCCCGCAAAGCCACCCTTGTTAGTACCGCCACTGCGACGCTTCTTGTGTTTATCAAGCTTGCCGTAGGGTTTGTTAGCGGGTCTGTGGCCGTTTTGGCCTCTGCGATTGATTCGGTGCTTGACCTCATTGTCTCGGCGTTTAACTACTTCGCTATTCGCAAATCCGAAGCTCCGCCTGATGAGCTTTTTAACTACGGGCGCGGGAAAATCGAAGCCTTAGCCGCGGTAATTGAAGGAACCATCATCGCCATTTCGGGCGTGTTTATTTTCTACTCTGCCATCAAAAAAGCCTACGAAGGCACGGTGATGACCCATGTAGACACCTCCGTGCTTGTCATGCTCGCCTCCCTTTGCATCACCGTTGCGTTGGTGCTTTTTTTGCGTCATGTGGCACGCAAAACAGGGAGCCTTGTCATCAAATCCGACGCGCTTCATTACCAAACCGATGTTTTTAGCAACGGAGCGATTCTGTTTTCTCTAGGCGTGGTCTATTTCACCGAATTTGAACTAATTGATTCTATCGTGGGTGTGGGTATCGCTTTGTATATCATCCACTCTGCTTACGGACTCGTGAAAGAAGGGGTGTACATTTTGCTTGACGCAGCACTAGAAGAGGAAGTGGTAGGGCGCATTGTGCACATCATCGAAGAAGAAAAAGATGTGAGCAGTTTTCATAACCTCAAAACCCGCCGTTCTGCTCACACCAACTACGTGGATGTGCACCTTGTTTTTAACGCCAAAATGTCTCTCTTGCAAGCCCATAGTGCGACAGATAACATCGAGGCAAAAATCCGTGCCATCAAAGAAGACGAGGTGTGGGATATGAATATCCACCTCGACCCTTATGATGACTCCAAGGAAGAAGAAGCACTCCGTGACGCGCCACTAGCTCAACAGTAGCGCTACACGGTAAACAATGAAAGAAGCACTCCACGCCACGGCAGTGGTAAAGAGGATGAGGTATCCCAAATAGCGGTAGCTTCCTGATTCTTTAGTAAAGACTACCGTAGCCGCAAGGCACGGCAAGTAAAACATAACAAAGGTGATGAACGACAAGGCCACAGGAAAGGGAATGCTTGCTTGCAAGACACCCATGAGTCCCTCGCTCTCTTCATCTACCTCTTCCCCAAGAGCATAGAGCACTCCCATGGTAGAGATAATCACCTCTTTAGCAGCCAAGCCTGTCTCAAGGGCTACGGTCAGTCTCCAATCAAACCCCAAAGGGGCAAACAAAAACTCTGTAGCCTGACCAATGCGCCCCAAATAACTTTGAGATAACAAAGTGGATTGTAGCTCATTAGCAAGGGTTGCTTGCTCTTCTTCGCTTAGGGCTTGTTCTATTTTAAGTTCATACGCACTCTCTAGGTCTTCGTTTTTAGGGTAACTGCTCGCAAACCACACCAACACAGACGCCACCAAGATAAACGTTCCTGCTTTTTTAAGGTACACAAGGGATTTGCCCATCACCGTGTGCCATACCAACTTTGCGGAAGGTAAACGGTATTTTGGCATCTCCATGACAAAAGGTTCATCTTTGCCTTTAAACACAAAGGCTTTGAGGACTTTTGCAGCCACAAGGCCTAAAAGTGCGCCCGCAATGTAAATCGCAAACAGCACATTACCTGCCTTTTCAGGGCCAAAAAACGCCCCCGCAAAGAGCACATACACGGGCAACTTTGCCCCACAACTCATAAACCCAATGATAAACAATGTAATCAAACGGTCTTTATCGTTTTTGAGGGTGCGCGCAGCCATGTACGCAGGCACCGAACACCCAAACCCCGTGACAAGCGGGATAAACGACTTGCCATGCAACCCAAAACGGTGAAAAAAGCCATCAAGCAAAAAGGCTACACGCGCCATGTAACCCGTGGTTTCCAAAAGTGCGATACCTAAAAACAAAATCATAATATTGGGCAAAAACATTACCACCGCCCCCACGCCCGCGATGGCACCATCAGCAACCAGTGAACCTAGCTCCCCATCACCAAAAATCACCCGCGCTTGGTCGCCAAAGTACCCAAACAGTGCATCAATCATATCCATGGGCACAGCACCTAGCGTAAAGGTAAGTTGAAACAATCCCCACATAAAAAAGAGGAAAATAGGAATCCCAAAAAGCTTGTGAATGAGTACCTCATCAATCTTTTCTGTCGTTGTCTTTTGTTTCTTTGGCGCTCTCTCACACACCTCTGTAACAGCACCTTTAGCATATGCATAACGCTCTTCTGAGAAAATCTCTACAAGGTTTTTGGTGTCATAATGCACATACAAGTGCTCTAGTGCCTCTTGAAGCACGGGCAGCACCTCAATCCAAACGGGCTCATTGCGCACCTCTTGATACAGGGTTTTATTTTCTTGAAGCAACTTCACCGCCATGTCGCGCGCGGAGAGTTTGGCATGGGTAAACCCTTTTTCTTTAAACAAAGCAACCAAACGCGCTATTTCTTCCTCTACAGGCTCCGAATAACTCATTTTTGGGGATTGGTGTAAGGTTTTAATGGCAGTCAAACACGTCTCTATAAGCGCTTCTATCCCTTCCTTTGTGAAGGCAGAAACAGGCATACAAGGAATGCCAAGGATGCCGCTAAGCTGCTCATGATCGATGGAAATTCCCTCTTTTTTGGCCTCATCGCTCATGTTTAGCGCGACGACCATTTTATGGTTAAGCTCCATGAGTTCCGTGGTTAAAAGCAAGTTGCGCTCAAGGTTAGTGGAATCTACCACGTTTAAAATCAAGTCATAAGACTCTTCTTCTAAAAAGCGTTTGGTTACCCGCTCTTCAAGGGTATAATCCCCTAGCGCGTAACTTCCGGGCAAGTCGATGATGCGTATCTCATCCTCTCCGCGTGTCAACACCACTTCGGCTTTTTCAACCGTTACACCCGAAAAGTTGCCCACCCGAAGGTTGGCATTGCTGATGGAGTTAATGAGCATACTTTTGCCCACATTGGGTTGCCCCACTAAGGCGATGGTTAGAGTGGACATACGGGACTCACTTGGATGGTTTTTGCCTCTTCGCGGCGCAGGGCAATCATCGTTCCGCCCACTTCTATTTCGATGGTCGCCTTAGTCGCACTCGCCGCTTTGACACAAAGCTCACTGCCTCGACGCATACCAAAAGAAAAAAACCGTTGTTTTAGCTCTTCTTTTGCATCAATGCACGTAATCACTACGACCGAACCCACAGGAAGGGAATCTAGTGTCTTCATTTAAACCTTTCTTTGTGATTGATAATTAATTTCAGGATTTTATCTCTTGAGCACTAAAACCCTCCTGAAAATAGTCTACAACACCTTTACATGTAAAGACATTGGAACATTTTTCTAAGCTACCCTTTGTTACAATCACGCAAAAACAGGGAGTCTGCACATGAAACTTGCCCTCATCCAACACGCCGTACGTGAAACCAAAGACGCCACCATCCAAAAAACCCTTGAACTCATCCACGATGCTAGCGCCAAAGGCGCCCAACTTGCGTTGTTGCAAGAGTTGCACCAAGGGCCTTATTTTTGCATTACCGAAGACCCCAGTCATTTTGACCTTGCCAATGACTTTGACAACGACGTGGTGTTTTGGGCAAAAATCGCCAAGCAATACGGCGTAGTGCTCGTCACCTCACTCTTTGAAAAACGCGCCCCTGGCCTTTACCACAACACCGCCGTCGTCTTTGAAAAAGATGGCTCAGTTGCAGGTAAATACCGTAAAATGCACATCCCCGATGATCCAGGTTTTTACGAAAAGTTTTACTTTACTCCGGGGGATTTGGGCTATGAACCTATTCAAACCAGTGTGGGAAAACTGGGCGTGCTGGTGTGTTGGGACCAGTGGTACCCCGAAGCCGCGCGCCTCATGGCACTCAAAGGGGCGGACATTCTCATCTACCCCACCGCCATTGGGTGGTTTGATGAAGACGCAGAGGATGAAAAAACCCGCCAAAAAGAGGCGTGGATGGGCGTACAACGCGGTCATGCCATCGCCAACGGTTTACCTCTTGTGGCCATCAACCGCGTAGGTAAAGAAAAAGATGAAACAGAAGTGTTGGATGGCATTCGTTTTTGGGGGCACTCCTTCGTAGCAGGACCCCAAGGAGAACTCTTACATGTAAGCGATGAAAGCAGCGAAGAAGCGGTAATTGTCGAGGTGGATGTAAAACGGTGTGAAGAAGTCAGGCGCATGTGGCCGTTTTTGCGCGACCGCCGTATCGAAACCTACAACGGCCTCACCAAACGTTTTTTAGACGCGTGAGTCCTTTTCAAAAAACCACATCAGGGCAAACATGAGCCCTGATGTTTTGGCGATATGTTCGTTAAATAAAAACTCTTTAGCCTCACTCCTAGGAACGTAAATCACTTCAATCTCTTCAAGCTCAATCCCGCCGCCTTGGTGCAACCGCATGGACTCGTCTAGTTCGGCGTAGTACAACGTCTGTTGACCGCCCGCCAAACCCACCGCCGTGTAAAAAGAGGTGATTTTATGCAGGTTTTGAGGTGCAACGCCATAGCCTGTTTCTTCTTCGATTTCCTCTAAAGCAATCTGTGCCAAAGACTTCTCTTTGTCCACTAATCCTGCGCACAGTTCGTAGGTAAAGCCGTCATTGTTTTTGAGGTAAATAGCAGGACGAAACTGTTTGACAAAGACAAAGGCATCAAACTCTTTATGGTAGAGCAAGATTGCCACGCTGTTGTGCGCATCCACCATATCCCACCGTTTTTCTCGCCCATTTTGTACGTAGTGCATGCTTTTGGGCTGGATGTACAGCGACTCTACGCACGCTTCTATTTTGACGATGGTAATATCAACCAAGCAAAATCCACTGGGCTAGGCCCAAAAAGCTAAAAAACCCCACCACATCTGTCACCGTTGTAAGCAATACTGTGCTTCCCACAGCAGGGTCAATGTCGAGGCGTTTTAGTGTAAGAGGAATAAGGGCACCAAATAATCCCGCACACAAAAGATTAATCACCATCGACAAGCCAATTACCACGCCCAGCATAGCTTCGTGAAACCAAAGAAAGGCAATGGCGCCCATCACTAAGGCAAAAATCACTCCATTTATCCCTGCGATAGAAACCTCTTTTACGATAGTGCTTTTAGCGTTTTGAAAATCAATATCCCCCAGAGCTAACTGGCGTACAGTAACAGTCAGGGTTTGGGTGCCTGCATTACCCCCCATAGATGCCACAATAGGCATAAGCACCGCCAGGGCCACATACGCCTGAATCGTTTCATCAAAAATACCAATAACTAAGGAAGCCACAATGGCGGTAAAAAGATTGAGAAAAAGCCACATTGCACGACTTTTCCCTGCCTCAAAAAGAGTGTTTTCCTCTTCCGCTTCATCGTTAACCCCAGCGAGGTTATAAATCTGCTCTGTTGCATTTTCTTGGATGATGTCATGAATATCATCTGCAGTAATGCGGCCAACCAACCTTCCTTGATAGTCGATTACAGGAACCACAGAGAGGTCATAGTTTTCAACCGTTTCGATGACCGAGTCAATGGTGTCATCGTCTCTAGCAAAAATAGGCTGATACTCATCTTCTGGTGCTTTTTCGACAAGGGCTTTAAAGGTAAGTGAAAAATCACTTGTAATCAAATCTTCCAAGGGAATAGAAAACCGAAGGGTTTCATAATCATCCACCACAAACAAGCGGTAAATGTTTTCAATCTCCCCCTCTTCTTTCATCTGCTTTAAGCGCGCGATAGCATCGGAAATTTTTTCCTCAACCTTGGCCACAAAAACCTCGGTTTGCATGTACGCGCCTGCCTCTTCGTCATCATAACGGCGCAAACGCTTAATGTCTTCTTGATACTCATCATCCAAGCTGTCGAAAAGTTCTTGGGCTTTTTCTTCATTGATGTCTTCAATATTTTGAAGCAAGTCTGTCGCATCGTCACTTTCAAGTTCTTCGATGGCGTCTTTAAGCTGTTCGGGAGAAATTTCCTCAATCACATCCTTTAAGATATGATCTGGCAATTCAATGGCCACATCTCCTAAGCTTTCGCTGGAAAGCTGTTTTACGTAGTCGATAAAAAGATCAACATCGCTTTTATGCACATGACGGAGGTGGCGCGCGAGTTCGGCAGGGGAGAGCTCTTGGTCTAAATCATCCTGTAAGTAACTCTCAATGATTTCCTGAGAGTGCTTTAAATCTTTTAACTTTGCCAAAAGTGTCCTTTAGTTAGCGACCGCTACCGTTTCTGCATCCATTATAATAGGTGTTTCTAACTGCACCATATACTCAAAAGGCTCTTCTCGTGGCGGAATGGAAGGCTCGGCTAAGGCTAGCTCAAAACGCGGCTTAAAGGTTTCAACGTGAGCCAAAAAGGCTTTGCGTTTTTCCCCTTGAAGCTTATCTTTTTCAATTTTTACCACACTGTTAGGGTTAATAGCCCGATTGTCTTTATAAAGGCCAAAATGCAAGTGAGGGCCTGTGCTAATCCCTGTACTTCCCACATAGCCAATGAGCTGTCCTTTGGAAACCACTGAGCCCCGACGTATGCCCTTACGGTAACCATTCATGTGTGCGTACAGGGTTTTATACCCGTGGCCGTGGTCAATCTCGACTGTTTTGCCATAACCACCTTTGGTACCTACAAACGTCACCCGGCCCTCGCCCGCTGCCACAATGGGCGTGCCTGTGGGCGCAGCATAATCCACGCCCAAGTGAGCGCGATAACGTTTCAAAATAGGATGCCAACGCTTATAGCTGAAAGAGGAGGAAATGCGCGTATAACGCACCGGCACAGTCAGTAAAAACCCTTCAATCTCTTTGCCTGCTGCATCATAATAACGGTTGTCGTCGTACAAAAATACAAAGTGCTCTTTGCCTCGTACCTCTACCATGGCCGCTTCGATTTTTGGATTGCCATAGCGTTGCCCTAAGCGTGTGCGTTGGGAATAAAAAATTACCAAGCGATCACCTTTAACCAAACGGCGAAAATTAACACTGTTTTTAAAAGAGTTGACAAATTCATTGGCAAGAGCATAGCTGTTGGTCGCATTAATGATGTCTTGATAAGGCGAAAGGGTAATTTCTAAAGTGACTTTAAGAGACTCTTCTTGGTAGCTCACAGGGGTTGTGCGCAACTCATAGGCTCCCGTGGATTTATCTTTAACAATATGCAGTTGTAGTTCTTCACCAATAGGAATGAGAACTTGCTCAATAACTTCATTGTCATCCAACAAAAGCTGGTACCGCACGCCTGAGACAATCTCAGCAGCAAGCTCTTGGTCTTCTCGGTCAAGGTTGTAGTAAATAGACAGTGGCAACTGGTGTTTTTCTAGAAAGGTTAAAAACGTTTCGCCTCGCTCCCAACGGTGCTCTTGCATGTACGCCCCTTGTGCCCCTAGCACCATCATCAAAACACACACCAACCATCGCATCATTAATTCCACCTTTTTGCATGAGTCTCACGTCTTTTAACACCCAACCAAATCAAGCAAAGACGCAAGGCATGGGTTTTGAAAAACGTCACGGAAACTTGGATTATACTTGATGGTTGCTTACAAAATCCTAGCAACCCCTCAGGGCTTTTTGAGTTCTGGTAAAGTATAATCGAGCCAACAAAAGCAAAAGGAGTTCCATTGTTTCGCATCTTTGCCGTTTTTTTAACATTTCTTTCCCTTTCATGGGCGCAGGGTTTTTTAGCCCCTTACACTACGACACTAAAAGAAGTCCGCGGCGGCACTGCGACCGTTGCTGACTCTCAGGACCTTGTAATCGGCTCTAGCGGCATTGTCCTTCATCAATTTGACGAGGGGAAATCTTCTATCATTGCACGCGCTAGCGTCACAGGCAAAGCCAATGGTCTTGCAACACTGCAATTTGAGGTGTTTGACCTCTTAGAACAATCTGCTTTTCCTTTGCCTGGACTTACCCCAAAGCAAGGTGATACGGTTATTTTAAACTACCTTTATGACCGTGCGCTTATTGTTGCACCCAACAGCATTGTCTTTAATGAAATCACAGGCCACTTCACAGACATTCAGTGGGTGCATCCTGACCTCGTGGGAGCGTATCTTGCTAGCGAATACACTCCAAGTCCTGATCGCGACACCTTTAGAAAGCTTTGCCAGGCCCACAGTACAGGGATTATCTTTTTTGCACTAAATTTCAAAGGCTACTTTGCAGACTGTCAAAGTTTCAAAGTGTTAAAAACCCTTGATTCTGGTCGCATTAGTAGCTATCAACTCCCCTTTTATACTCGCATAACAGGCATTGAAAGCGCCTTTTGGAAATTTGGCTCAAGTCAAATAACCGACTACAACGCCCACTATGGCAACTTACTGGTCAAGTAACCATGGATGCTTTACATGTAAAGTGGTTTGAGGAACTTTTAGGGGTGGAAAACGTTTACGCCGACAAGGCCCATTTGCTTGCTTACTCTTACGATGCGACCCGCACGACGTATGAGCCTGATTTGGTCCTTTTCCCACGCCACGAAGCAGACGTACAAGCCATTTTACGCTACTGCAACACCCACCGCATCATCATCACCCCACGCGGGGCGGGTAGCGGATTTACAGGTGGTGCGCTTCCCTCAAACGGGGGCATCATCCTGGCCCTTGAAAAACACATGAACAAGATTTTAGAAATCGACATGGAAAACATGGTCGCTGTAGTAGAACCCGGTGTCATCAACATGGACTTACAGCGTGCCGTGGAAGCCAAAGGGCTCTTTTATCCGCCAGACCCTGCAAGCGAAGAGTACTCCACCCTAGGGGGCAATGTGGCCGAAAACGCAGGAGGTATGCGCGCGGCAAAATACGGCATCACCAAAGACTACGTCATGGCCTTGCGTGCCGTGTTACCCAACGGCGAAGCCATAGGTGCTGGCAAACGCACCATCAAAGACGTAGCAGGCTACAACGTAGCGGGTATCTTAATCGCTAGCGAAGGCACCTTGGGCATCATCACTCAAATCACCCTCAAACTCATCGCCAAACCCAAGCTGAAGCAAACTGCTATGGGTATTTTTCCTAGCGTCAAAGACGCCATGAACGCCGTGTATAAAACCATGGCAGCAGGCGTCACACCCGTAGCGATGGAGTTTTTAGACAACCTCACCATTCGCGCCGTGGAACAAAAATACGCCAAAGGCTTGCCTGTAGACGCCGGGGCTATTCTCATCACCGATGTGGATGGAAACTTAGACGAAGAAATCACCACCCAACTCGTTACCATTGAAGCCATGTTTTTAGCTAATGGCTGCACCTCCTTCAAGCGCGCAAACACGGCCGAAGAAGCCAAAGAGTTGTGGTTTGCCAGACGCAACGCGAGCCCTTCCATCACCGTGTACGGCAGCAAAAAACTCAACGAAGACATCACCGTGCCGCGTAGCAAACTGCCCGAACTCTTAGATGTCATCAATGCTATCGCCCAAAAATATGAGGTAAAAGTGCCCTGTTTTGGCCATACAGGCGATGGCAACGTGCACACCAACGTCATGGTGGATGGCACTAATCCCGAAGAGCTTGAAAAAGGCCACAAGGCCATCAAAGAGATTTTTCAAGCGACTGTCGATTTAGGTGGCACCTTGAGTGGCGAGCATGGCATAGGACTAAGCAAAGCCCCTTACATGACCATGGCGTTTACCGAGGGTGAAATGGAACTCTTTCGCTCCATCAAACGCGCCTTTGACCCTAACAACATCCTTAACCCTTTTAAAATGGGTCTCTAATGCGCTTTCTTCATTACGTGGAATTGCTTAAAAAAATCAAAGACAAGCAACTCATGCACTACGCTTCATCGCTGAGCTTTCACACCATGCTTTCGCTGATTCCTGTGCTTTTGATTTCCATGTCTATTTTTACGCAACTGCCAAGTTTTGAAGTCTATTATGAGAAAATGACTGCGTTTATTTTCTCGTCCCTTTTACCCTCCCACCAGGAAGTCATCTCGGGCTACATTGAAACGTTTTTGAGCAACACCGTAGGTATGGGCGTATTGGGTTTTGTGGTGGTACTTTTTACTTCGATGATGTTTTTTTTAGAATACGAGTACATTATTAACACGCTTTTAAATGCCAAAAGGCGTAGTTTTTGGCAGTCACTCTCTTCTTATTGGACGCTCATTACCCTAGCACCCTTGGGGCTTGGAGTCTCTTTTTATATTTCCGGGGTCTTACACCGTATGCTTCAAAGCTCAGACTTTACCAAGTGGATTAATATTTTGGCCATTTTTCCTTACCTCATCGTTTGGGCACTCTTTTTTGCCACCTACATGATCTCTTCTGGCAAACACCTCTCGCCACGCCTTGTGGCCCTAGCTTCGTTCATTGCCTCGCTCATTTGGTATTTGTGCAAAAACCTTTTTGTCTATTATGTGGCATATAATACGTCTTATTTGAGTATTTATGGCTCGTTTAGCGTTGTGGTGTTTTTCTTTGTTTGGATTTATCTTTCGTGGATTATCTTTTTGTATGGCGTCAAATTGTGTGCTTTTTTAGAGGAGCAAAAAGGGCACTCCACCCAAGAGAACAATCCCCACCGCCAAGAAGCGCCAGCGGATAGCCAGTACGCTTAATCCCAAATACCCCACCAACGCCCAAAGGGGAGTAGGCACCTCTGCTCCCTCCATCCGCCACGCCAAAAAAGGTTCTAACACGCCATCTAGCGCCCCGCCCAACCCCATTACATGTAAAGCCGCACTTAGGGGGTAAAACCCAATAAATACAATACTCAAAGGAATGGAGCCTACCTGCTGCCATGAAGTCAAAGGAAACCAATAATGCACCGGAATATTCATAGCTAAAAAGACCCACACGTTTAACAACACCGCGTGCATGGGCGCGCTAAAACGGTCTTTAAAATGGTGCAAATACAGAAAAATGTAAAACACTCCAAAGACCGAAAACCAAAACCCAATGTGCAACACCAAATGAGGGAAAAGCACCAAGATGACCCCCACAGTTAATGCCAGTGTCCCAAAAGAGAGCAGTTTTATGTGACGCATCAACAAGAAAAACCCAAAACACGCCATGACAAAAGCGCGCAAAAAAGAGGGTACAAAATCAATGAGCCACAAATACCCAAAAGCCAACCCAAGCATAACCACACCCAAGTCAAACGTGGCGTTACGGTAGGGAAAATAGCGGTTTTGAAAAAAACGGTACAAAGGACGAAGCAGTCCATACCCTAACGCCAAAAGCACCCCAAGGTGAAACCCGCTAATAGCCACCAAGTGCGAAACGCCCCAAAATAATACATCCTCACGCAGGTCTTTGGGTACAGGAGTGGCTAGAAAAAGCGCACTAAATAAGGCTTGCATTTTGGGGCTTTCGTGTTGGGCGTGGATTTTATACGAAAGCTGTTTTGCCACACCCTCGTC
Organism: Sulfurospirillum tamanense; assembly: GCF_016937535.1. NCBI lineage: Bacteria > Pseudomonadati > Campylobacterota > Epsilonproteobacteria > Campylobacterales > Sulfurospirillaceae > Sulfurospirillum > Sulfurospirillum tamanense. The sequence continues at coordinate 43,628 of NZ_JAFHKK010000005.1, forward strand.
ACTTTGGCGCAGGGCTTGCAAGGAAAAAGAAGGGGTAAAAAAGCGCTTGGAGAGGAAGTCTGAAAAACCCAAATTTTCAGTGATGGCGTAAACACTCACCTTTTCACCTGGCCTTACATGTAAGGTTTCTTTCCACGCCACCGTATATAGAGTGAAGTCTTTGGTTTTTACATGTAAGACGTGGTAGGGCTTGCCGTTTTTACTCAAACGGGCGTCACTTAGGAGTAGTTCTCCCTCTACATACGCCCGCCCTTCTTGTGTGAAACTTTGGTACTGGGCGTAAATCACACTTACATGTAAAGCAAACAGCAACGCCAAAACGCCAAAACAAACCGCTACCTCTTTTGCATTAGCAAACAGACGTAACGGTGCAAGGGTCAAATAGGCGTCACTTCGATCTTGGCTTCTTTGGCGCCCTCGTAGATGATTTCTACAGGCACCCCGCCACGGTCCACAAAGCGCGTGCAGGCTTTTTGGAACATAAGATTAGCGATACCCACGGGGCCGTTACGGTTTTTGCCGACAATGACTTCAGACTCCTCTTCAGGCTTTTCAAAAAAAGTGCTTCTGTACTCTTTGCCTTCTGCTCTTGCGCGCTGTTCTTTCTCTTTTTCTTCACGCATGCGGTACACGTCATCACGGTAAACAAACAAAATCATGTCCGCATCTTGTTCGATGGCGCCAGATTCGCGAAGGTCACTAAGCATCGGGCGTTTATCGTGACGGCTTTCCACCCCACGGTTAAGCTGTGAAAGGGCAAGTACAGGCATTTTAAGTTCGCGTGCTAAAAGTTTGAGTCCGCGACTCATTTCACTCACTTCCAAGTGGCGGTCTTTATTGCCCGTGCCTCCCATGAGTTGCAAATAATCGATGATGCACAGGCTAATCTCGGGGTGCTTGGACTTGAGCTTGCGCAGTTTGGAGCGCACATGGTGAATGTCAGCATTGCCATTATCATCCACAAAAAGCTTACGATTTTCCATGACATTACACGCATCGCTCAGGCGCGTCCACTCATCATCGTTCAGGTTGCCCACTTTGATTTTTTGGAGCGGAATGGAGGTTTTAGCACTCAGCATCCGCAGCATCAGTTGCTCAGCGGGCATCTCTAGAGAAAAAATCGCCACCCCTTTGTTTAAATCCAACGCCTTTTGCGCAAGATTCAAACAAAAGGCCGTTTTTCCCATCGCAGGACGCGCCGCAACGATAATAAGGTCACCCTCCCCAAAGCCTGTAGTGAGGTGGTTTAGCTCTTTAAAACCCGTATCAAGCCCCACTACGCCTTGGTTGCCCCGCAGTTTCATCTCTTTGATGTGCGCCACCGTAGCACGCACCATTTCAGGGGACTCACGAAACTCCCTGTCGGTGGCTTCTTGGGTGATTTGGTAAAGCTTTTGCTGAATCACATCCACCACATCCTTGGCAGGCATGTCCCGCTCTACGGCAATTTCGGTGATGTCTGAGGTTAGTCGCACTAGCTCGCGCTTGATGGATTTTTCTTTGACTTCGGTCACATAAGGGGCGATGGAAGGCAAGGGATTGGTGGAGATGACTTCAAGCATCACCTCTTCATCAAAGCGGTTTTCTTGGGCCAGTTTTTTGCGCACAAACTCTTCGTCAATGGGCAAATCCCCGCACTCACACGCTTCCATCGCTTCAAACATGTACCGATGTGCGGGCAAGTAAAAATCACTGGCCTTAAGGCGGCTTGCTACCTCTTCAAATTGGGTAGGATTAAAAAAAATAGAGCTCAAAATGGAGCGTTCGATGTTAATATTATGCAGGTTTTCCACTATTTTTCCCCTTCTTTGGCCGCTTTTTCCACTTCTTCTAAAAAGCGTGCCACCAGTTCGTCTTCTTTGAGTTTTGCCACCACTTCCCCTTTGCGCATCACAAGCCCCTGCCCTTTGCCAAAGGCAATGGCCACATCCGCGTGCTTGGCTTCACCTATGGCGTTGACCACGCATCCCATGACGGAGATATCAAGGGGCGTTTTGATGTGCTTGGTGCGCCGTTCCACTTCTTCCACGGCTTTGACAAGGTTGGATTCTAGCCGTCCGCAGGTGGGACAGGAGATGATATTGACTCCTGATTTGACCACGCCACTGTCTTTTAAGATGGCCTTACCCACGCGCACTTCTTCTTCCAGTTCGCCCGTCATGGAAACCCGAATCGTGTCGCCGATGCCCTCAAGCAACAACGTCCCTAGGGCGATGGAAGACTTGATGGTGGAGTGAAACAAGGTACCCGCTTCTGTGACACCAAGGTGAAAAGGGTACGGCGTAAGGGGACGCAGTAGACGGTACGCTTCCACCGTGCGCACCACGTCGCTGGCTTTGAGGGAAACTTTGATGTCCGTAAACCCCAAATCCTCCAAAAACTTGATGTTATAAAGCGCTGACTCGACCATGCCCTTAGCAGTGGGGCCGTAGCGTTGGTCAAACTCTTTTTCCAGTGAACCCGAATTCACCCCGATACGAATGGGCAAGTTTCGCACTTGGCAAGCTTTGACCACTTCGGCCACACGACTTTTTTCGCCAATATTGCCCGGGTTAATGCGAATACCATCCACCACTTCCGCGGCAATGAGTGCCAAACGGTAGTTAAAGTGAATGTCCGCCACCAACGGCAACGAACTCTGCGCTTTAATGGCCGCCAACGCCCGCGCATCTTCGTAATCAGGCACCGCCACACGGACGATGTCGCATCCTGCAAAATGGAGCCGTTTTATCTGTTCCAGTGTGCCTTCCACGTCGCGGGTGCGGGTAAAGGTCATGGATTGCACAGGAATAGGCGCGTCGCCACCGATGGGAATACCGCCTAAAACTATCTGTTTTGTGGGATAACGTTGCAGCATTAATTTCTCTTTTACGCGGTCATATTAGCTCTATGAGCGGATTTTTGAGGCCATGAAACGCTCAGGATGAGCGTTGGCCGAGAACCCTCGGAGATTTGTCAGGACGACAAATCGAGAATGAGCGAATAGGGCTAATACGACCGCGTTTTTTTAAGACATCTTAACACGCTTTTGCTTAGGCTCAGGAAAACGACACGGGGTCCATGTCGACTTCCACCAAGCGTCCTTTACATGTAAGGCCCGCTTGCACTAAAGCGCGTGGGGAGTCTGAGCGCAGTAACACGTGATAGCGGTATTTGCCCGCGATTTTTCCAATGTCGGAGGGGCCGTGTCCCACCACTTCTACGCGCTCTTTATACGCCGTAAGTTTGCCTAGCACTTCTTCCACGACTTTCTTACATGTAAGCTCATTGGCGTGAGAAACAAGCAAGCGCAGCAACCGTTTAAAAGGCGGATAAAGGCCTTCGCGGTGGGGTTTTTCTTCTTTTAAAAACCGTTCAAAATCGTCCATGTACGCGTGGAAAAATTCAGGATTCAGGGTTTGGAGGATGACTTCTCCTTCGCCTTTTCGCCCACTGCGCCCTGCGATTTGAAGGGCTAAGGCTAAGGCTTTTTCCCGCGCGCGAAAATCCCCTTGAGCCAGTTGCGAATCTAACCCCAAGATGACCGAAAGGCCGATGTCGTGATAATCATGCCCTTTACTGAGCATCTGCGTGCCCACTAGCACGTCTATCTCGCGGTTATTAAAGCGTTTTAGGAGAGACTTTAACTGCTTTTCCGTGCGCACTTCGTCGCGGTCAAATTGTTCAAAAACAATCTGTGGCAAGGTTTCGCGCAAGGTTTCTGTGACCTCAGAAGTGCCGATGCGACTCGCTTCCATGGTTTCACTTTCGCATTTTGGGCAGGTTTTAGGGATGGGGCTAGCAAAGTTGCAATAGTGGCACACAAGGGCGTTTTTGTGTTTGTGTAAGCTCATAGACACCGCGCAAAAAGGACACTCAAACCGCTCCCCGCACCCTTTACATGTAAGGTGTTTAAAATGGGCGCGCGTGGGGACAAAAACGATGGCTTGGCGTTTTTTTTCTACCACTTGCGCGAGTTTAGCGATGATAGTAGGGGTGAGTTCATGGTGCCCAGATTCGTACACGATGCTACGCGAACTTTGAAAGTAGGTCCCACGAAGGCGCATGGTGGGGAGTTTGTCGTAGCTTGTGAGGCTTGGAGTAGCAGACCCCAACACCACCCGCGCGCCCACGTACGTGCCAAGCATCAAGGCGACATCTTTGGCGTTGTAGCGGGGTCTTGAGGAGGATTTATAGCTCTCATCATGCTCTTCGTCCACCACGATGAGTCCCACTTCGCGCAAGGGCAAAAAGAGCGCCGAGCGCGGGCCCGCGACGATGCGCACTTCCCCTGTGTGAATGCGTGCGAGGATGTTTTGCTTTTGGACTTTGGAGAGTTTGGAGTGCCAAATGGCCACGCGCACCCCAAAGTGCCGCTCTAAGCGCTCTTTCATTTGGGGGGTGAGGCCGATTTCTGGCATGAGAAAGATGGCGCTTTTTCCTTCACACAACACCTCTTGCATCAAAGCGAGGTAAATCTCCGTCTTTCCGCTTCCGGTGTCGCCAAAGAGCAAGGCTTTGTCGTGTTGGAGTAAAAAGGCTTTGGCTTTTTGTTGAGCGAGCGAGAGGGCTAACGAAGCGTTACATGTAAAGGGAATGGGAGGTGTTTTTTCTTTAGGGTAAGGCACCATGAGTGCCAACGCTTCGCCCAAAGAAGACCCATAATACTCGCTAATAAACTTCGCGCACTGCATCTGCCACGAGGCAAACACGTCGCCCAAATCTTGGCTAATCTCTTTACATGTAAAGCTTGGCTTCTCGCACGCCTCCACCACCACCGCCTCTTTTTCGCGCCCTTGTAAGGGAACACGCACGCGCGTACCGATGGCTAACGCTTGGGATGAAGCGTAAGTTAAACACGGCTGCGCAGAGCCTAGAAGTGCAAGAGTGTAGTAGTGTGTCACTGGGTCAGTGCGTTGCACAACTCTCCTGCGGGGGTGCAGGCAAATTGGCCCGTGCCTTGGGTGTAAGTGAGTGTCACAATAGAGGTGTTGTCAATGCGAAAAGTGTAAGTGTTTTGCGCTGTTTTTAACCAAGCGGCGGTATTGCCCGTGCTTGAGAGAATGGGGTTTTCTAGGATGTTTTCAGGGTTTCCCCCACTGCGCCAAAAGAGGTTCTGGCCTGCTGTGCCATAACTGGCATTCACATCATCCAAATTAGGCGGGTAGCCAACAGTGCCTTGCATGAGTCGCAATGACCGCTGCAAGGCAATGCCGCTACGAATGGCTGAGACTTGACTCGCCCCTTTGGTAATGGCCGCGTCCGTGCGCGTTGCCGCCAAACGCGGGATGGCCACCGCCGCGAGGATACCAAGAATGACAATAACAAAGACCATTTCAATCATGGTAAAAGCGGGTCGGATCAAGAGTTTATTTACCATCTAGGTTAAACTATCGTTTTACTTTTGTTCCACCAAAAGATTGAGTTCCAATTAAGTTTGCAATATTTCTCAAACCCACAACCTCGTTACAAACCTTTCCATTAGTGTCACTTTCTGCAACAGTAATATTACCATCAAGAGTAAAATCCATTGTTAAACATTGAGTATTGTTGCCATCCGTACGATACTCTAAAGTGTTCGAATCAACCTGATAAACATTTGCAACATTCGTCATAGCCCGAACGGATGCTTGAGTAAACTGCGGTCCAGTTGTATTCGAATCAGCCCAGCTTCCCTGCGCTGTATAATACGCACCTAAATCATTCATCAACGTCGCAATATCCGCCGCTGCTCTTGTTACCTCAGCATCATCACGCGTTGCTGCCAATCTTGGGATGGCAACGGCTGCCAAGATGCCTAAAATAACGATCACGAAGATCAACTCTATCATAGTAAAACCACGTTTCATGGGAACTCCTTTTTGTTTCACGCTTTTGTTTAAAACCGTGTGAATTATAAGGCAGGGGGTATTAACCCTCCCTTAATACCTGCTCAATCTTTGGTACCAACGCTTGCATTTGACACTCTTGGGCGTAAAAATCATAGCTTTTTTGCACAAAAGCACTCAAAAGCTCTTTGGTATCTAGCCCTTTTTTCTTCCCTAAAAACAGCTCCATATCACGTAAAAACGCCTCCGCAAAAGCATCTTCGAGGGTAATCGTATAATCTTTAGAAGCAACACTAATCGTTACTTTTTTCATCGTCCCAGTACTGCCTCAATCTTCCCAAAGATGTCATCTGATTCTATCTCTTTTGCACGAAGCTCTTCTTGCAGGCGGTTAATCTGCACGTCTTTAGCCTCGTTTTGGGCTTTGACAGTGATGATTTCGTTGCGCAGGGTGTCGTTTTGTGCTTTTAGCTCTTCAAACCGCGCTAGCAAGTCTTGAATCTTTTCCGAAAGAACGTTGGCCACGCGGGGCTCTTCAAACATCATAGGCTCCTTGTTTGGATATAATGCGCATTGTAGCAAATTTAACCCCAAAAGATAAAGGAGACCCGTGGCGCTTTTTGACCTCCAAAGCCCTTTTGAGCCCGCCGGCGACCAACCCCAAGCTATCGATAAACTCACCGCCTCCATTCTTAACAAAAACCCTTATCAAACCCTTGTCGGTGTCACAGGCAGTGGCAAGACGTTCACTATGGCCAACATCATCAAAACCCTCAAACGCCCCACGCTCATCATGACCCACAACAAAACCCTCGCGGCGCAACTTTACAGCGAATTTAAGGGCTTTTTTCCCAACAACCATGTGGAGTATTTTATCTCGTACTACGACTATTATCAGCCCGAAGCCTACATCCCCAGACAAGATTTATTCATCGAAAAAGACAGCTCCATCAACGCCGAACTAGAACGTTTGCGGCTTTCTGCTACCGCTTCGTTACTTAGCTACGATGATGTCATCTGCATCGCTTCGGTGTCTGCTAACTACGGCTTAGGAGACCCAAGCGAGTACAAAAGTATGGTACAAATCTTAGAACTAGGTCAAAGCATCAACCAAAAAGCGTTGTTATTGCGCCTTGTGGAGATGGGCTACACCCGCAACGACACCGTCTTTGACCGCGGGCATTTTCGTGTCAACGGGGACGTGGTACACATCTACCCTGCGTATAGCCAAGACGAAGCTTTTCGGGTAGAGTTTTTTGGGGATGAGATAGAGCGCATCGCTTACTACGAAGCCCTCACCAACACGCCCTTGCGCGAAACAGATAAAGTCATTCTCTATGCCGCCAATCAATTCATCGTCGGCCAAACTAGGCTCGCCCAAGCGGTCAAGCAAATCGAAGAAGAGCTCGCCCTGCGCTTAGCCGAACTTGAAGCCCAAAACAAGCTGGTCGAATACCAACGCCTTAAACAACGGGTCGAGTTTGATTTGGAGATGATTCAAGCCACGGGTGCGTGCAAGGGCATCGAAAACTACGCCAGACACCTCACGGGCAAACAGCCTGGCGAAACGCCTTTTTCGCTCTTTGATTACTTTGAAGCCATGAACAAAGAGTATCTTGTCATCGTGGACGAGTCGCACGTGAGCTTGCCCCAGTTTCGAGGGATGTTTGCAGGAGACCGCAGCCGCAAAGAAGTCCTCGTGGAGTACGGGTTTCGCCTACCTAGTGCGCTAGATAACCGCCCGTTGATGTTTGATGAGTTTATCCACAAAGCCCCTGCGTATCTGTTTGTTTCCGCCACGCCCGCTCCTTTGGAGCTCGAACTCTCACAAGGCAATGTCGCGCACCAAATCATCCGCCCCACAGGGCTTTTAGACCCCACTATTGAAATCTGCGAAAGTTCCAATCAAGTAGAAGTCCTTCACGACCGTGCCAAAGCCGTCATCGCCAAAAACGAGCGCGTACTCGTGACGGTGCTCACTAAAAAAATGGCTGAAGAATTAAGCCGTTACTACCTCGAACTGGGCCTCAAAGTCAAGTACATGCACTCAGACATCGACGCCATTGAGCGCAACCAAATCATCCGTGGGCTTCGCCAAGGGGATTTTGACATGCTCATTGGCATCAACCTTTTGCGCGAAGGACTTGACCTCCCTGAAGTCTCTCTCATCGCCGTACTGGACGCCGACAAAGAAGGGTTTTTGCGCAGTGAAACGAGTTTGGTGCAAACCATGGGCCGTGCCGCGCGCAATGTCAACGGCCACGTCATTCTCTTTGCTTCCAAAATCACAGGCTCCATGCAACGGGCCATCGACCTCACCACACAACGCCGCGACAAACAGCGTGCCTTCAACGAAAAACACGGTATCTCACCCAAGAGCACCCTGCGCAAACTAGACGAAAACTTGCGCGTCGAAGACCAAGGCGAGCTGGCCTCACGCCACAAAAACATCGACAAGCTCCCCGCCAGTGAACGGCAAAAAATCATCAAAGAACTCAGCGCCAAAATGCACGCGGCTGCCAAAGAGTTGGAGTTTGAAAAAGCCGCCGCGTTGCGGGATGAGATTATGAAACTGCGCAAATTATAGGCTTACATGTAACCTTTTTATTATCCTTTTTTGGATATAATCAGCCACTTTTTACAGGTAGATTTTTCGCATAAAAGGGGAAACCATGGCTGTTTCACTTAACGACCCATCCTTGTACATCAACCGAGAACTTTCGTGGTTGCGCTTTAACACGCGTGTGCTTCGCGAATCCGAAAAAACCTCTCTACCCCTTTTGGAACGGCTTAAGTTTTTAGCCATTTATGCTACCAACTTGGACGAATTTTACATGATTCGCATTGCAGGTCTTAAACAACTCTTTGCTGCTGGCATTGTCGCCACTGGTGCGGATGAGCAAGCTCCCTTGGACCAATTACGCGAAATCAGGCGTTATTTGGCTGAAGAAAAAGAGATTTTAGAGAGCAGCTACCACAGCATCGTCAAAGGACTCGAGGGAGAAAATTTACTCATTCGATTTTACGAAGAGTTGGATGAAAGCTACAAAATCAAAGCAGATGAATTCTTTTTCTCCAATATCCTGCCCGTCATCGTGCCCATTGCTGTGGATGCAACACACCCTTTTCCACACCTTAACAACCTTAGCTTTTCCGTAGCGGTTAAACTCCAAGACAAAGACCGTCCCGAGACAAATAAATACGGCATGATCCGCATCCCGCGCGTTTTGCCCCGCTTTTACCAAGTGGCCGACAACGTCTACGTGCCCATCGAATCCATCGTGCACCAACATGCCGAAGAGATTTTCCCAGGCTACCAACTCATCTCTTCCGCACCTTTTCGCGTCACACGCAACGCGGACATGGTCATCGAAGAAGAAGAAGCGGATGATTTTATGATGATTTTAGAACAAGGGTTAAAAATGCGCCGCAAAGGGGCGTTTGTACGCTTGCAGATTGAAAAAGACGCCGATCCTGACATCATCGAATTTCTCAATTCTCACATGAAAATCTTCCCCAAAGACATCTACAGCTATGGCATGCCCTTAAACCTTCCTGCCTTGTTTCAGATTGTGGGCAACAAAGACTTTTCGCACCTCAACACCCCACCAAACTCCCCCAAAACACTGCCACCTTTTAGCAGTAGTGAGCCGGTGTTTAACGTCATTGAGCGGGGAGATGTGTTGCTTGCTCACCCCTATGAAAGCTTTGACCCCATCACCCGCATGATTAAAGAAGCGGCCAAAGACCCCAAGGTTATCTCTATCCGCATGACCCTTTACCGCGTGGAAAAAAACTCGCAAATCATCCAATCCCTCATCGACGCGGCCAGTGAAGGGAAACAAGTTACTGTAATGGTCGAACTCAAAGCGCGCTTTGATGAGGAAAACAACCTCCACTGGGCCAAAGAGCTTGAAAGTGCGGGGGCGCATGTGATTTACGGTATCACAGGCTTTAAAGTCCACGCCAAAGTCACTCAAATCATTCGCCAGATTGATGGAAAACTCAGGTTCTACATGCATTTTGGCACAGGCAATTACAACGCTAGTACCGCCAAAATCTACACAGATGTGAGTTTCTTTACATGTAAAGAAGAGTTCGCCAAAGACTCCACGGCATTTTTTCACATCCTCTCTGGTTTTTCCAAAAACCGCAAGCTTGACACCCTCTCCATGTCACCCATGCAAATCAAAAACCGCATCATCGCCATGATAAACCACGAAGCCACCTTGGGAAGCGAAGGCCATATCATCGCCAAAATGAACTCTTTGGTTGACCCTGATGTTATTAAGGCTCTTTATAACGCTTCGGCCCAAGGAACAAAAATTCAACTCATTGTGCGTGGCATTTGCTGTTTGCGCCCAGGGGTTGAGGGAGTGAGTGAAACCATTGAAGTCAAGTCCATCATCGGCAAATACCTCGAACATGCGCGCATCTTTTTCTTTAAAAATGCGCCGGTGCAAACCTACATCTCTAGTGCTGATTGGATGCCACGAAACCTTGAACGTCGCCTAGAGCTCATGACTCCCATCATGGAGCCCGCCTTGCGCCAAAAGATTTATGAGGTGTTACAACTCCAACTTAACGACAATGCTCTTAGTTGGTATTTGGGAGCAGACGGAGAGTACAGCAAACCCGAACTTGCTGAAGATGCCAAAGTGATTGACAACCATCAGATTTTGGAAGATTACATCAACCGCATCTATAAAACTGTCAAGAAAGATGCCAGCTCTTCTAAGATTGACCAACTCACCAGAAAGCTATTTAAGGAGAGTTAATGCGCTTGCCTTTTGAGGGTATTTCACCTGCTGTGCATCCAAGTGTTTTTGTGGCACCAAGTGCAGACATCATTGGTGATGTGACCATCGGAGAAGATAGCTCTGTGTGGTTTAACTGTGTATTGCGGGGTGATGTGCACCGCATTGTCATTGGCAAACGGTGCAGCATCCAAGACCTCTCCATGCTCCATGTTACCCACTTTACCTTGCCAGACAAAAGCGACGGAAGCCCTACAATCCTAGGAGACGACATCACCGTTGGGCACCGTGTCATGCTACACGGTTGCACCATCGAAGATGGGTGTCTCATTGGCATGAGTGCGACTATTTTAGACAATGCGCGCATTGGCAAAGAATCCATTGTGGGCGCGGGAGCATTGGTAACCAAAAACCAAGTGTTTCCACCCCGCTCCCTCATCCTTGGCACTCCTGCTAAATGGGTGCGCGAGCTTACCGATGAGGAAGTCGCGGGGCTTTACGCTTCAGCACACCGTTATGTGGCTTTCAAAAACCGCTATAAGATGGATTAGGTTTTTTTGGGTTTGATTTTGCGTTTTTTGGGATTGGGTTTACTAAAATAGATCAAATCTTCTGCGGTGCACACCTCTGGGGGCAACTGTTCCAAAGAGGTTAAAAAAATCTCTGCAGCACTCTTGGCGTCTGCTAAGGCACGGTGCCGCCCCTCTTCCTTAATACCAAGCATCCCTTTAAGAAAATCCAATCCATACCGCTCAGACTCGATGGTTTTTTGCGCAAGATCAATGGTACAAAGCTTGCGGTTAAGCATCGGTCCAAACCCTTGTTGTTCAAAAGAGGTGGAAAGAAAATAGTAATCAAACCCGACGTTATGGGCTACAAACACCGCGTCGCCCAAAAAAAGTCGAAAAGCCTCCAGCACACTTCCCAAAGAAGGCGCGTCACTTACATCTTCCAAAGAGATGCCCGTCAGGGTTTCAATGGCAGGAGGAATCTCTTTGGTGTGCACCAAAGATTCAAAACGCCCCACTTCTACTTGCCCCTCTAACATCACGGCACCCACTTCAATCACTTGACCCTTGGCAGGGTCACTCGCGTTGCATTCAATGTCTACTACACAATACCGTTGGGCCTCATAGGGGGTTAAGCGTGTGCTCAGTGTGACGTGGGTTTCGCTGGTGTGAATCAGCGGCAACCCCAAAAGGCGCAACTGGTCCAAATCTCCCGCATCGCACATCTCCAATGCTTCAATAGTGCAGAGCCTAAAAGCGACTTCGCATAAAGACAAGCTCTCTTTAGCTAACTGCATTGCCACACGGTCAAATCGCCTCACGCGTTGGCTTCTTGTAAAAATTTAGCCATCTTTTCGTAAGATTTTTTTCCCTTGGTTTCTTCCACGCCACTGCTTACATCGTACCCATAAAAACCAAATGGGCGCAATGCTTTTAAGTGCTCGGGCTCCAGTCCTCCTGCGAGAATCATTTTGGAGCAATCCATGCCCTCAAACCAGTTTTCCTCAATGCGCTTTCCCTTGCCCCCATACCCTTCCACAAAAGCATCTACTAGGCGGTATTGGCCACAAAAACGCGTCAAATCTTCTTTACATGTAACGCGTACTACAGGCAAGTAAGGCACATCAAGTGCCGCGTAAAACACTTCTGAGGCATCCCAATGAATCTGCGCCAAAGTAAGCTTGGCTTCTTTACATGTAAGGTTCACCGTATCTGCTTCCGTGTTTACAAAAAGGCCAACTTTTTCCACAAAAGGAGGAAGTTTGGCAATAATCTGCGCCGCTATTTCAGGGGCGATAAACCGAGAAGAAGGCGGATAAAACACAAACCCAAGAGCGTCTGCACCAAGGGAAATGGCCGCAAGTGCATCTTCAAGATTAGTAATGCCACAAATTTTAACGCGCGGCATGTTAGACTTTAAGTGAAGCAATCGCGTGGGCATAATCCTCTGAACCAAAGACATAATTACCCGCCACCACAATGTCCACACCCGCTTCATCCAAATCACGCACATTCAATCCATTTACGCCACCATCTACCTCAATGAGCACTTTAGCCTCACGGGCGTCAATCATCGCGCGAAGGCGTTTGGCTTTTTCCAAGACACTGGGGATAAACTGCTGCCCTCCAAACCCTGGATTAACACTCATTAAAAGCACCATGTCAATTTCATCAAGCAAAAATTCGATGGCTTCTGGAGGCGTATGCGGGTTAAGGGTGAGTGCTGGAGAAATCCCATAGCTTCGGATTTTTTGAATCAAGCGATGAGGGTGCTTTTCCTCTTCAATATGAAAAGAGATGAATTTAGGCTTCAAGGGCGCAAACAAGTCTACAAAAAAGGTGTTGTTTTGCACCATGAGATGAATATCCAAGGGCTTTGTTGCCGCTTTTGCCACGGCCGAAACCACCACTGGCCCGATGGTCAAATTAGGTACAAAATGGCCATCCATTACGTCTACATGTACAAGGTCACATCCCCCCTCACAAATAGCTTTTATCTCTTCATCTAATCTTCCAAAATCTGCTGAAAGAATACTGGGTGCTACGTACATACTGCTCCTTATTTGGTTAAAAATAGCGTTAAAGGTTTTCCCTCGACGCGAAAATCCACTTGTGCGCCTCGTTTTTCTTTTTTGTGTTGAAAAATTTCTGCAACATTCACAAACGTGCGTGGCATAGTGATGTCAATTTTACACTGTTTTTTCAGCAACAGTTGCACAAATTTTCCCCCAATGATATTAACAAACTCACCAAGAGCATCCATCAACTCTTCGCGAGGGGCATTGGCGCTATCTTCAAGTAAAATTTGGCACGCTTTTCGCGCACTCTCTTCCTCAAAAATCACCACTAAAAGCCCGCTTAAATCCCCAAAAAAAGCCAATGCCACCCCCATCATAGAGTTGGTTTTTTCTAAAGTTAGGGGTTGAATCTTAAGGGCTTCTTTTTTGACTTCACACTGCATCATTACCTCGATGGTATGCATCGCTGTTTGCGTGATGGCCGGCAAAACCTCCACAAGTTGCTTGGTGATGTGTTGGGTTTTTTTGGTCGTAACAGCACCACCACCACCCTCTCCAAGCAAAGACTCATCTTCAAAAAAACTTTTCATTGAATCGTACAGCAACACACCTGCATCTTCTAGCTCTTCGCGCAACGAATCAGCAATACTGCGGCGTGTCAACCCGCACACAGCGATGGTTGCCCCATGTTCTGCGCCTGCAGTAGAAAGGCGTGAGAGAAAATTTACCCCATGAACATTAATAGAGGAGACATTGTGGGCATTAAACAAGAAAAACAAAAAGCCCACTCGAAGAGAGTTTTCATGGTAACGCATGTCAAACTTCTCTGCCAACGTCGAATCGACAAAACTATTCAAACCATACACAATCACGTTGCCTTTGATGTGTACTTGCAGGTGCCTTTCCGATGAACCAATGTAGGAGTTTGACACAGCCACTTCGTGCAAGGGTTTTTGCTCAGCAAAATCTTCTTTTGATTTAGCAACACTTGGCTTGTAGCCTCGTTCGTATAATTCTAAAACCAATTGGTTTTTTTGGTCAACATTATCATTGTACACAATGATTTTTTTGGTGTCGATATTTTCGCCCAAAGGAATCCCTGTAAACAGCGCCGCAATAGCATCGCTCTCAAACAAAGAAAAAGAGACTTTGTGTTGATACATCTCCAAGATGGTGTTGTATTTTTTAAGGTTATAATCACAAAATCCTATAAGGGAACCTGTTTTTTCCTGCACTTGCTCCAATAATCCTACAATGGTCGTCAAACCGCGCTTGTTAAAAAAAACAACTTTTTTCAAAGAAATCAGCGCCGCTTCACAGCCTTTTTCGACCAAAAATTGAATATCTTGGGGCTCAATAATGACCTTAGCATTTTCCCCATCCAAAAACCCTTGTGGCGTAAAGATTGCCAGACCATTTTTAAGTGTAGGTCTCATGATTCAAGCTTTGAAATGCAGGTGTAAAAATCTGCAATCTGCTTCTCTTTGGCGTCGGTAGAAAATTCAAAAAAATCATTTAAACCGCACTTTACAAATACTTCACGGCTCAATTCGTATTGTAGCAACAGTTGCAAAAATACCACGCGGTTATCGTCAGTTTTTGAGGTTTTTAGGTCTTTTAAAAATTGAATAATTTCTTCTGAAAGTTCCCACTTTTTGGCAATCATGCACGCTAAATCAAAAAATCCAAACCCTGTCATTCGCATTAAAATTGCCTCATAACTTAAGGCTTTTTGCGCTTGCAGTAAACGCAGGGTTTGCACATCGTGCTTAAAAATAGCCTCACATGCAGCAATGGCAGCAGGGATAATGGAAGCAACTTTGGAAATTTCCGGGTTCTTGCAATCAAGTTGGGCCATAACCCCTTCCCATTTGACAATGAGTTGCGCTTGAAGCTCTTGAAAGGTGCGTGAATCCAACGCAAAAACTTCCCAATTTTTTGGCATTAGCAAACGCGTGTAGTAACTGTAAAGAATTTGACGGGCACGAAAGAGCCCCAACACACCAAAAATCTGGCGCGCTTCTTTAATTTCTGAACGAAACCCAAAAATAGGTTTATTAACGATTTCGCGCAAATAAACCAAAAGGGCGTCATCTTGCGCCGCACAATCAGCGGCCTTAACCAAATCACCCTCTGAAAGCGCCTTAGAGCACGCTTTGACAATTTTGGGAATGGCAGGAACTTGCGCAACATAATGATCAAGTGCAGCAGATGAAATCATAAGCGACCCGCCTTTTTTAAAGGATGGCTCATGATAACACCCCTTTCATAAAAAGTCTCTAAATTTCGCCGAAACCTTTTACATGTAAAGAAAATTGTGGTACAATACGCGCCTTACTTGTACGAGGGGTTTTAAGTCAACCTTTTGCTTCCTTTTTGTACAATACCCAAAATTTTACCAAGGACTCTCACATGGCAAGAAAATGTGCAATCACTGGCAAAGGCCCTATCGTTGGCAACAACGTTAGCCACGCCAACAATAAAACCAAGCGTCGCTTTCTTCCTAACCTCCGCACGATTCGTGTGATGTTAGAAGATGGTACAACACGCAAAATCAAAGTCGCAGCCTCCACGCTTCGCACCATGAAGAAAAACGCGTAACCCGCGTCTTCATGAGGAATCGCCCCCGTGCCGTCCGCGCCCAAGTTTGCGCATAAGCTGAAAAAATTCCTCAACTGGTCTGAAAAGGCCACACCTGAGATAAGTCTCAACACCGAACTTTACGAACAACTCCGCCCCTTTCGCGTCCCAATCATTTCTGTCGTTTTAGCGATGATGTTTGGGACACTGGGCTATGTCTTCATCGATGACATGTCCCTTTCTGACGCCGTTTACCAATCAGGCATTACCTTTACCACTGTTGGATTTGGCGAAATCGCTCCCATTTCTGAACTGGGTCGTCTTTTTACAGTGACGCTCATTATCATCGGATTTGGTGTGTTCTCTTTTTCCATCGGTGTTTTAGTTCAAGTCCTCAACAAGGGCGACCTCGTTCGCATCCTCAAGGAGCGCAGTATGCTGTACCGCATTGCACGACTCAAAAACCATTTTGTCATCTGCTACCACAATGAATTCACCATTCAACTTGCCAAGCAATTTCGCGAAAATCATGTGCCTTTTGTGGTCATCGACCCTAGCGACTCCTTCGCAAAAACGGCTCACCAATTCAAATATCCCTACTTTTTACAAGAAGAGCCCCATACGGAAATCGCTCTTTTGAAGTCTCACTTTTCTAGTGCAAAAGGAATGATTACGCTTAGTGAAAACATTGCAGATAACATCGCTCAAATTGCTTCAGCAAGACTCTATGAAAAAGAGCTAGGCCTTAGGCGACCCTATTTTATTATGGCCAATGCAAACAATGAGATTGATACTGAAAAACTTAAAAAACTTGGCGCCGATGCGGTGGTTTCACCCACCAAGCTTGTAGCCCAACGCCTTAGTGCTATGAGTATTCGACCCGACATGGAAAATATGATTGAGACCTTTTTGTATCAGAAGAAAGCCGCCATTGACATGGAGGAAATCATCGTACCTGATCACTCTTGGATGCGCTTCAAAAAAATCAAAGAAGCGCATTTACGGGATATTACCAATGTAAGTATTGTTGGTATTCGTGATGCAAAAGGGAAGTTTTCGCCTATGCCAAAAGGCGACACGCTCATTGGCACGGGCAGTAAGTTACTTGTCGTGGGAACAGCGGAAAGCATCCATGCCACCAAACGGATTATCCGAAAAAAAGAAAAACCTGAGGAATTAAAATATGTTTAACATCTTCCCTCTTAAGGGTTCCCTTGAACACGTGAAAGGATTTTATTGCGATGGTGTCAGTGTGGGACTCAAGCCAAATGGTGCTAATGACGTCGCTTTTATTCGCTCTGATGTTTTGTGTGATGTAGAAGCTGTTTTTACCACCAATCAATTTCAAGCAGCACCCATTGTACATTTTAAACGTTATCCTGAAAATTTTCAAACCAATTTTCTGCTTATCAACGCCAAGAATGCCAATGCCATGACGGGCAGAAAAGGCATAGAAGACATCGATACTCTTTTTGCCTCATTGCGTGCAACCTATCCTGCACTTCAAAACCCTATTATGAGCTCCACTGGCGTCATTGGCTACCGCCTCAATCAAGAAAAAATAGCCCAATCTTTTTCCAAATTTGATTTTGAAGCTAAAAACTCTGACGGAGCAGCACGGGCTATCATGACCACGGATAGTTTCAAAAAAGAGCTTTGCCTTCGCGTTGAACCTGAAAATGGAACCCCTTTTCACCTTGGTGCCATTTGTAAGGGGGCGGGGATGATTAACCCAGCCATGGCAACCATGCTCTGTTTTATTGTTACCGATGCCGCACTTCCCAAAGCCGATGCTAAAGAAGCGCTCTCCTACGCCGTTGAGCACTCTTTTAATGCAGCAAGCGTCGATGGCGACACTTCAACCAACGACACGGTACTGCTCCTTAGTAACGGGCAAAGTGGCGGGTACGACAAAGAGGCTTTTAAAGAAGCTTTGGCTCTACTTACCAAACACCTTGCTCTTGAAATTGTCCGTGACGGAGAAGGGGCGACTAAGCTTGTTGCTTTTGAGATTACAGGGGCTGCCACCAGCGAGGAAGCTAAAAAAGTCGCCAAAGCCCTTAGTAACTCTTTGCTTGTTAAAACTGCTTTATTTGGCGAAGACCCTAACTGGGGACGTATTGCTTCCACCATAGGTGCAAGTGGCGTTACATGTAACGATGAAACCCTTGAGATTAAATATGATGATGTTCTTGTTTTTAACAACACCCAACGCGAACTAGACAAGGAACGAGAAATGAAAGCTGCGGCCATCATGAAACAACCAAGCTACACTATACATTGTGATTTAGGTATAGGCTCTGGGACGTTTACGGCTTATGGGTGCGACTTGGGCCATCAGTACGTTACTATTAATGCCGATTACCGCTCGTAACCAACAAGTCCAACTTGGCTAAATAGAGGCACTTTTAACCCCTTTCTTAGTGAGGGGTGGCTATACTTTTGCAAAACAACCAAGGAGGTAGCAATGCTACACGAATACCGTGATATTATCTCAAAAATAAAAGTAGAAAATGCCCATTTTGCAAAAATTTTTGAACGCCACAATGAACTTGATCAGAAGATTCTTGATGTTGAAGAGGGGCGTGAACACATGGAACATTTTGAGCTTGAAACCCTCAAAAAAGAGAAGCTTCGTCTTAAAGATGAAGCCTACCAGATGATCTTGGCTTACAAAGAAGAAAAAAGCCTTTAATCTTCCAGGCTCAAGCCTGGAACCCCTTGCGTTATCTCCCCGCCTTTCACCTTTTCTTTACAAAACTCGACAATTTTCCCATGAAACCTAGCATAAAGTTCCACACGAGAGAGAGTTCTTTCGTATAGCTTTGCCACCTCCGCCTCTTCAAGTCCTTCTATGAGCCACTCTTGAAGCATTTCATAACTCTCAAAAGTATAGCCATAGTAACGCAACAATCTATTTGTATAGCTGTCCACTACCATGGCCTCTTTATAGCATGCGTAACACAAAATTGAATCAGCACTCTCCGGCCCGATGCCTTTTTGGGCAAGTAGCCACTCTCTACTCACCTCTTTAGCAAAAACTTCGAAGGTTTCAAACTCTTCTAAAATCCCCCTGGAGAGTCGTATTAAGGTCTTTGCTTTGGCATTAAAACAACCACTGGGACGAATGTAGTCTTTGAGTTTTTCTTCATTCATTTGCGCCAAAGTCTTTACATGTAACGCGTTTGCTTTACGCAGCAGCGCTAGGCTTTCTTCCACCCGCTCCCATTTGGCTTGCTGGGTTAACACCACCCCCACAACAACCTCAAATGTGCCACTGTTGGGCCACCAAAAGGGATCGCGAGATGTAGCGGCAAACCCTGCATTTTTCAACGCCCCCAAAAGCTCTATGCTACGCCTCATGCCACGCCTGCGTAATAATAGGTGTGTCATCATAAAGTTTGATTTTGTAAGCCTCTTGACACCCCATGCTTGCAAAATCCATGACAACCATTTGTAAAATTCCCTTGCAGCGATTAGGCACTTCAAAAGAGGCGGGAAGGCCTGTCAAAAAACGCTTTAAGGGCGCTGCGGCATCCATCCCGATCACATTGTCTCGACACCCCGTTAGACCAATATCGCTCAAATAGGCCGTCCCTTGCTCCACCATCAAATCATCTGTTCCAACGTGCGTATGCGTTCCAATAATAGCAGATACCTTTCCTTTCAGCAAGGCAAACAATGCCCGTTTTTCACTGGTTGCCTCTGCATGAAAGTCGATCAACACACCGTCGTGAGGCTCTAAGGTCTCCAAGGTTTCAAGGGTGCTAATAAAAGGATTGTCGCACATGGGCATCGTGTAATGGCCCATCACATTTATGACAGCGAGGGTGTAATTTTGGCTTCGCAAGTATCCAACCCCGCATCCAGGAACCCCCTTTGGGTAGTTTACTGGTCGTAAAATAGGATGGGTTTCAAGCAACGGCAAAATCTCTTTTTTATCCCAACTGTGATTTCCTCCACTCATCATATCCACGCCTGCATTAAAAAGCTCATGGGCATTTTTAATACTTAGCCCGAATCCATGGCTAGCATTTTCCGTGTTAGCGATGACATAATCAAGCCTGTGTCTTTCTTTTAATGCCCTTAGGTGCATTTGAATCAATTTGCGCCCAGGTCGTCCTACCACATCGCCAATAAACCCTACTCTCACCCTCTACCCCTTTTTCAAAAAAACTGAAGCGTACGCATTGTAAAACTGTTTTGCCGTGCGTCCGCTTCGTGACGCGCGAGAGGCGGCAAATTGTTTAGCAGCAAGATGGAGTGGGGTTTTGTCACCTTGGTAGTCTTTAAAATAGTGCTCAACAATATCTAAATACTCTTGTTGTGTTCCTTGGTAAAAAGAGAGCCACAAGCCAAACCTATCTGAGAGAGAAATTTTCTCTTCAACCGCATCCGAATAATGCAACTCCCTTTCTAAAACCCTTGTTCCTACGTTATCGCGCACATGTTCTGCGACCAAATGGCGTCGGTTCGATGTCGCGCAGACCATTACATTACAAGGAGGAGATTCGATGGAACCTTCCAAAACTGGTTTTAATCCTTTATAGCTAGTGTCACCCTCTTCAAAAGAAAAATCATCACAAAAAACAACAAACCAATAAGGAAGCTCCCGCAATTCATCCACCACTTCAGGCAAATCCTTTAAATCCTCTTTTGAAAATTCAATCAAGCGCAATCCTTGGTCGGCGTATTGACACAGCAGGGCTTTTACCAAAGAAGACTTTCCCGTTCCTCTTGCGCCCCAAAGCAGTACATGGTTGAAGGGCCTCTTTGCTAAAAATTGCTCCACGTTAACCAAAAATACCTCTTTTTGGCGCTCCATGCCCACCAAATCTTCCAGCCTTACTGCATCAATCTCTCTAACAGGTCGTAAAGTTTGCTTTTTGGGGCGCCAAATGGCCGCTTGGGTTTTTTCCCAAGAGATAAGAGTGCTCATCTTTTCTCCTTTTTACGCAAATACTCAAGAAGAGTTGCAAGAATATCATCGTCATCTTTGCTTGGGGATTTTAAGACCTCTTTTTTTCCATCTTCAAAAGCTACTGTGATGTTTTGCTGGTAATTTGCAATGCTGGAAACTTGGCTCGCCATACCTAAAATTTTCACCACAATCAACTCCAAAAACTGCTTCGTTGGCACATCAACACTTCCAAAACGGTCGCACATCTCTTCTTCAATCTCATACACTTCTTGAATACTTTTACAGTGGCTCAACCGTCGGTAAAGCTCCAACCTCACTCGGTCTTCGCCCACACACTCAGGACTAATGTAAGCGCTAATAGAAAGCTTTAGATCAATCTCTTTTTTTTCACTTTTTTCATGGTGCATCAACTCCCCAATGGCATCTTCAAGCATTTTGAGGTACAAAGCATAACCAATGTTTTTAATGTGCCCGCTTTGGGCTTCACCCACCAAATTTCCCCCACCCCTAATCTCTAAATCATGATACGCTAACACCGACCCGCTCCCCAAAGAAGCGTTTGATTCTAGGGCAACTAGACGCTTTTTGGCTTGGTCGGTTAGGGCTTCTTTATTTTGCACTAAAAAATAACAAAACCCTTGCCGCGCACCACGCCCAACGCGACCCCGAAGTTGATGCAAATCCGCAATCCCAAAGTGGTCGGAAGATTCAATCATAATGGTGTTTACATTGGGCAGGTGAATGCCTGATTCGATAATGGAAGTAGAAAGCAACACATCATAAGCCCCCTCCTCAAACCGTAGCATCTCCTTTTCAGTAAACGCTGCGCTCACTTGAGAATGAAGCACTAAAATGCGAAGGGAGGGGAGGACTTGGCGCAACTCTCTTGCTTTGGATTCGATGCTAGCGATGCGATTGTGTACATAAAAAATCTGCCCGCCTCGGCGAATTTCTCGGAGCAATACCTC
Source organism: Sulfurospirillum tamanense (assembly GCF_016937535.1). NCBI lineage: Bacteria > Pseudomonadati > Campylobacterota > Epsilonproteobacteria > Campylobacterales > Sulfurospirillaceae > Sulfurospirillum > Sulfurospirillum tamanense. The sequence continues at coordinate 65,188 of NZ_JAFHKK010000005.1, forward strand.
TTTTACCAACACCTCATCATACTCTTTCACAAAGGTACGCACATCTTCCCGCTCTTTGGGTGGAGTGAGGATTTGCGAATACTGTCGAATGGAACTTAGCGCCATGTTAAGGCTACGGGGAATTGGGGTGGCGCTCATGGAGAGCACATGGATATTAGCGCGCATATTTTTAAGGGCTTCTTTTTGTTTAACACCAAATTTATGCTCTTCGTCGATGACAAGCAACGCTTGATTTTTCATCGGTGCACCCAAAAGCGCATGGGTACCAATGCACACATCAATGCTTCCCTCCGCAAGCCCTCTTAAAAGACTCGTGCGCTCTTTGGTGGTAGTAAAACGGTCAAGTTTTGCTAAGCGCACACCAAACCCACTAAGTCGCTCTTTAATGCTCTTAAAATGCTGAGAAGAGAGCAAGGTTGTGGGGGCAATAAATGCAACTTGATAACCGCCTTTAACGGTAGCCAAAATAGCATTCATGGCTACTTCTGTTTTTCCAAACCCCACATCCCCACTCAATAACCTATCCATTACCTTACCAGAACCAAGGTCTTCAAAAATCTCTTCAATGCTTCGCTCTTGGTCTGGAGTATATTCAAAACCCGCTTGAGCACGAAACAAGGCCATCTCTTCATGGTCACATCGTACACTAAAACCCTTTACTAGTTCTCGCTTTGCCGCAATATCGATAATCTCTTTGGCAATTTCAAAGAGTTTTTCTCTTGTTTTGGCCTTTAACTTCTGAAAGCTGCCTTTCCCCAGTTTATCCAAGGTCGCTAGCCCGCCACCATCACTAATATAGCGATCAATAACATGCAAGTTTTCCACAGGTAGGAGCAGTTTATCTTCGCCCTGATAAACAAGTGTGACAAAATCGCGCGTGGCGCCTAGCACAGTGGTGTTGGTCAGGCCTTTGAAAATCCCCACCCCGTAAGATTCATGCACCACGTAATCCCCAATGCGCAGTTCGTCCAAAATCATAGAAGGGCGTTTGGGGCGTTTTTTAGAAAGAGGTTTGTTTAAGGAGAGAATAATCTCTTCTTTACTCATAATATTAACAACTAATGGGCTTTCTTGAAAACGCCCTAGTTCTTCTATATTAACCTGCTTAAGCAACGCTTCATTACGCGCCAAGAGCGTAATGCGCTTGTTTTGATGAAGTTCCAAAAAAGGCTTAGGAGCACTCACCTCAATGTCTTGATACTGTTTTGGTTCAGGCAAAAGAGGAAGTGCTAAAAGCCGTGCCGCATCAATTGTCTCATCAAAAAGTGCAATTTCTGCAATTTCACCGTCCATTTTTTGGGCAAAACACGCATCAAAATGGCTCAGGTAATCCATGCGAAGCTCACCAAGACCCCAAAATCCCATTGAGAGCATATCTTTAACAAAGGCATCACTTGGGGTGTTTTCTATAGTATGCAAGACGCGCTCAAACCCTTGTGCGTCTAGTCCAAATAACGCGGGTAAGATTGTCACCGATTCGTGTTCGGTTTTGTCGCTCTTTTGAGTCTCGCAAGCAAAAAAACGAATGCTTTCAATCTCATCACCAAACAAACTAATGCGCACAGGCTCCACAGCATCGATAGAAAAAATATCGATGATATCCCCGCGAAAAGAGACCTCCCCGTGGGACTCTACCACATCCACAAAGGTGTATCCCCAGTGCAATAACTCTTCTTTAAAGGCTGCAAGGGAGACTCTTTCTCCAAAGCAGAGGGTGCGACGCTTGAGGAGTTTTGGAGCGGGAAGGGGATGCAACAAGGTACGCAAAGGGGAGATAAGGACTTTTTTAGGCGAAGCCTCGTTGGCAAAATGGTTAAGTGCTGCCAAAAGGGCATAAAGTTCCGCGCTGTAAGAGCGCAAGTCTTCTGAGTTACGGGCTCTAAAATCAGGTAGAGCAAAAGGCTTTTTTCCCGCTAGTGCTACAGCGTCTTTGAGCCTTGCAACCTCTTTATCGTTTTTGGCAACAAGGATTTGTGCCTTGCCGCCGTGTTTATAATATTCATAACATGCCGCTTGCAAGAGAAATTACACCTCATCTGGAGTGGTTAAAGGGGTTTCATTCTTTTGGGTCAACGCGGGGCGCTCTTCAATGCGAATATTGCTCTGGCCTTGGAAATAGGCCTTTGATTCAATCATCAACTCTTTTGAGAGCACGTTCCCAATAAACCTTCCCCCTGCAAGCACTTCCACATAAGAACAGTCTGCGCTGCCTTCAAATTCACCATTAACTACCAATTTTTCTGCTTTAAGCTCGCCCTTTACGCGTCCTTTTTTTCCTACCACCACTACACTACTGGAGTGAATATTGCCCTCCAACTCTCCATCTACATGTAAACGTGATTCAAGGGTAAACTCCCCACGTATAGTAGCACCAACAGCTATGAGGGTGGTCTCTGAGGATGAGACGGATCGGTTATCATCTTTAGTAAAGATTGCCATGAGACACGATTCTCCTTTTCAAAAATTTCATCAAAACTTGCACTGTTCCAGTCTAAGAAATGTTGTGGGTCCAAAGGACGTGAAATAAACCTTACTTCGTAATGCAAATGAGGCCCCGTAGAGAGTCCGCTGTTGCCAGTATATCCAATTAGCTGACCTTTTCGAACAAATTCACCTGACTTTACCACCATTGTTTTTTCAAGATGGGCGTAAGATGTTTTGAAACCATAGTTATGTTGGACAATAACCAAATAGCCAAAACCACTCTCTTTATGATAGCCTGCAAACTCTACCACGCCATCAGCTGGAGCAACAATGGGTGTGCCAATGGGTGCGCGTAAATCAATCCCGCGGTGAAATTCTCGGGTTTTTAAAATAGGGTGTGTGCGCCATCCAAATTTTCCCGTAAGACCTGTGTTTTCAATCACCCAGCCATTGGGGATGGAGCGAAAAAGGTGTTGTTGTTGCGTGCTAGTCACTGTCAAATTTTCAAGGCGCTCATCAATGCTCGTAGCCTCTGGCGTTTTCAATCCAATAAGCTCCTCAATGCCACTTACTTTGTCATTAATAGCTTCAAACTGCTTGGTCTTGGCATCAATTTGGCGCTGTAATTTTGCATTATGCTCGCCCAGTTGATACTCTTTTTGAATAAGTTCTTCCTTTTTTTCTTCAAGAGAACTAAGTTCTCCATAAAGCATTGAAATTAACCATCCCCCAAAAACAATCACCCCAATCACTGCAAGGGTAAAGTACAACACAAATTTCTTAACCAGCTGGTGCAATAAAAACTGTTTTGAGCCATTAATATCTGTGATCGTAATCACAAATTTATTACGCATTCATCTCCTCCAAAAACCGCTCTACAACCGCAAACGAACCAAAAACAACATACTTTTCTTGCGGATCAAAATCCCATCGAAATGCACCAAACGGAATATTTAATTGCTTTGATGCCTCTACCACCAAAGCCTCGCCCGTTTGTCTTCCCTTTTGAGAAAGCGGCATTAACCAAAGTTCTTTAATTTTTGGTTTTAAAATCTCTAAAATAGCAGCAATATCTTTGTCTAAATAACTGTTGTAGATAAAAATATAATGGGAGTTTTCCAAAGCACCCAAAAGAGCAGATGCCGCCATGGGATTATGTCCGCAATCTAGCACGATATTAGGTGCAATTTTTTCATACCTAGCACGCAAATCTAAAGGTGGAAGTAAAGAGATTTCTGGAAAAACTCCCATCAAGCGCGCGCAAGCATAGGCACTTTTTAGGTTGTCTGTAAAAAACTCAGGAAGGGTGTGGGCTTTTAAATACGCCTTCATCTCCGTCTCTGTTTTGAGCGAAACCATATCCTCTGGAAATACCAATGGTATCTCTTTTTCTTTTGCCAGTGTTTTGGCAATCTTTAACACACGAACATCTTGCTTTGGCGCTATTACTGTCATAGCACTCATGCTACGAAGTTTTGTGCTGGCTATTTCCTCTAGTGTTTCGCCCAAAAAAGCTTGGTGGTCCATCCCAATGGGCGTGATAATGCTTAGGGTTTTAGGAAAAACATTTGTCGCATCCCATTCGCCTCCAAGCCCTGCTTCCAAAACAGCAACCTCGCAAGAAGCAAAAGCCAGCATGGCCAAAAATGTAGTGTATTCAAAATAAGAAAGTTCATGTGCCATATCAGGAGGAAGTAGCAAAGAGAGCTTTACATGTAAAGCTTCTAGCTCCTCGTCCTCCACAAGCTTTCCGTCTCTCCATATACGCTCATTAAAACGCATAAGATGCGGAGACGTATAATGGCCCACTTTTTTGCCTTGTTGTTTTAGCATAAGAGCCAAAAAACGTCCCGTACTCCCCTTGCCATTGGTGCCGACAATATGCACAACAGAAGGGACATGCAAAGCCTCTTTCAAAAAATCGTAGGCGCGAGGCATACGAGTAATGTCAATACGTTCTGAGTAAAGTGGCTTTTGTGCGAGGGTTTGCTCTAGGGTCATTGGGGTGAGGGCTTTACTTGATTTCGTCCTGCCTCTTTGGCTTGGTAGAGCATTTTATCGGCTGCTTCGATGACTTCTTCTTTAGTGCGATGGGCTTTGCGTTCACTAATGCCACAACTTGTCGTCACTGCAATGCGCTCTTTTTTATAAATAAATTTAAAGTTTTCAATCACTTTGCGCACTTTGTCTGCAAAAATGACTGCTTGCTCCAATCCAATACCTGGTAAAATGATTAAAAACTCTTCTCCGCCATAGCGCCCCACAAAGTCCACTTGGCGGCTATATTTGCGTAAAATCTTGCCCACGGTTGAAAGAATAACATCGCCCGCTTCATGCCCAAAAGTGTCGTTAATGTTTTTAAAATGGTCCAAATCTAAAAAACAAATACAATAATCTATTTTATAGCGAATGTACGCTTCCTCCACGCGATCAATCTCTGTTTGCAAGGCGCGCTTGGTTGCTACATGAGTCAAATAGTCTTGCTTGGCCTCTTGTTTGGCTTCCGCCAAAGCATGCTCTAGCCCTTTAACACGCGTATGAAGTTTGTGAATGGTCTGCTGGTTGGTTACCATTTTTTGGTGCAAGGTACTGGTTTCAGATTCTAAAGAAGAGGCGATTAAAATAAGTTTTGCTTGGATAGACTCAAAGGTATCTTTAGAAAAATTGATCCCCTCTAAATCTTTTTTTATCCCCCGAACCTCTCTTGTGCTGTGTTCACTACTGTCGATAAGATGAAGGATTTTTGTATTAATATCATCAAGAAGCTTGTCTAGGGCGCTGATTTTTTCTTGAATCTCTTTTTTATCTAATTCAATGCGCTTTTTAATAAATTGACGTATGTCGTTTTGAATCGCTACCGAGCCCAATACTTCAGGAGAGTTGCGCAGCTCATAACTAATGGTTGCCAAATCGTCATTCATACTCGAAGCAATGGAAGGGGTCAGGGTTGCAATAATTAAAGGAGCGAGGGTTTTATACACCGCTGAATCGTCGTTTTCTTTACGCAAAAGCTTATAGATGTCATTAACCATTGACTCCAAATCATCCTTGTTGATCGGGCCAAATCCATCTAATTTTTTCATAAAACTGTCATCGTATTCATTAATAAAATCAAACCACTTGTCTTTGATTAATTCTACAGATTGGTGGTTTTGTGTTACATCCAAGCGCTCAAGAGACGCGCTTGCAAGTGTGCGTGCGCGCCTATTTGGCAACAAACTCATAGCCTGAAGCACGCGCTTGCTCATCAATACTAAAGATTGAATCAGTCTTGCACTTTCAGTGGGATTGAGGCGATTAAGTTTGGCAGTGAAAAAACTCAATAACTCATCCACGTTGGCTACTTTGTGCCGTTTAGCCTCTTGTTGAAAATCTGTATCCAAACGCGCTAAAAATTTTTCAACTTTTTGGCAATCTTCCATCACAACCCCACGGTTTTTAGCCACCTGACAAAAAACCTTTGTGTAATTATCGGGCGTTAGTGTAAGGTGCTCTTCCCGAAGTTTTTCTAAACTCTCTTTGATAATTTCATTGATCGTGCTTGCCATGGCGCATTCCTCGGATTGATATCGCAGCTATATACTCATCAAGGGCGTCCACAGATGCATTTTTAATGGCTTCAAAGCGGCGCGCATCACTAATAACACTATTGGCTTCAATAGTAAAATCGTACTCTCCTGAAGCACGAACAGTTTCTCTCTCCCCGGTTTCAAACACCGTCACAATCGTCAAACTTACACGTGCTTTATAGGCTGTAACATACCCGTCTTGATCATACATTGTGGCGGAAAATCCCACGGAACCAAGCGTGCCGTACAGTTGGGTTTGCGCCTGTTCCTTTGAAACCACATTACGGCCAAGGCGACCAATCATGGCTTCTTTAAGTGCGTCTTTAATCAACACACTGTTTTTGGGATCTTGCACATTAATAGTAACATCGATAAACACATTTTCACCCAAAACCGACTGGGTCACTTGAGCAGCAGGCCTGTACCCGCACCCTGCAAACAATGCCACCACAAGAATCAACCCAAAAAAACGCATCTATTTCACCACCAAATTCACAAGCTTGCCAGGCACGTAAATCTCTTTAATAAGTGTTGTCTCTTTTAACCACTTGTGTGCCACCTCTTTCCCTGCAAGCAAAATGGCTTCCCTGGAGGCGTCCAAAGGAACTTGAATCTCTCCGCGCCTTTTTCCATTAACAGTCACAGCAATGGTTAGGTTTTCTTCCTCAAAGACCCTCTCATCTATGGTTATCTCGCCCATGTTCTTACATGTAAAAAGGTTTTGGCTAAGCTCCCATGCCACATGGGGAGTGATAGGTTCCAAAATAGACAAAATAACCCAATAGCCCTCCATCCACACTACGGGGTTAGTTTGAACATTGAGGGCGTTAAGAGCCTCCATACACGCAGCAATGAGGGTATTAAACGCATAGCCGCTTTGGTAGACTTCGTTGGATTTTTTGAGTGCTTCATAGACTTTTTTACGCGCGTATTTTTCTTCTTTGCTCAAAGCTTCGTGGGCAATTTCAGGCAATGTGCTGCAAGAGTTGGCGTTGGTGCTGCGCTCCACAAGACGGCGGATAAACTTATACGCCCCTTCCACTGCGCTATCATTCCACTCCAACTCTTTTTGGGGAGGTGCAGCAAAGAGCATAAAAAGGCGTGCTGTATCTGCTCCATATTTTGCCACAATAGCATCAGGGTCAACAGTGTTGCCCTTGGATTTACTCATCTTAGCGCCATCTTTGAGCACCATCCCTTGGGTAAGGAGATTAGTAAAAGGTTCATTGCAATTTACATAGCCCAAATCCCGCAAGACTTTGGTGAAAAATCGGGCGTACAGTAAGTGTAAAATCGCATGTTCAATCCCGCCAATATACTGATCTACTTGCATCCAGTACCCAGCACTTTCTTTATCAAAAGGCACCTCATCCCAGAAAGAAGGGTCACTGGTGTAGCGCAAAAAATACCAACTGGACTGAAAGAAAGTGTCCATGGTGTCAGTTTCACGCAAGGCAGGTTTAGCGCATACTGGGCAAGTTGTATGCTTCCAGGTGGGGTGCTGCTCTAGCGGATTACCCTCACCCGTAATGGAAACATCCTCTGGCAAGGTCACAGGCAAACGCGTTTCAGGCACCACACCACACGTATCGCAATGTACTATTGGAATGGGTGCACCCCAATACCGCTGGCGGCTAATACCCCAATCGCGCAATTTATAATTAATCACCCGCTTGCCAAGCCCTTTGGCTTCAAAATCTTCGATAATCTTTGCCATAGCTTCCTTGGATGCCAAGCCCGTATAAGGGCCAGAATCCACCAACGTGCCATAAGCTGTCATCGCAACAGAAACATCATACTCGCCCGATAAAGGCGCAATGCTCTGACATATAGGCAAACCATACTGTGTGGCAAATTCATGGTCACGCTCATCGTGTGCAGGTACCGCCATGACTGCACCGCCACCGTATTCGATCAAGACAAAATTAGCAACCCACACAGGAACAGCTTCGCCCGTCAACGGGTGAATGACATCAATGCCAAGAGGAAACCCTTCTTTTTTAGCGCTTTGTTTATCGCGGGAGCTTAAACGTCGCATCGCCTCAATAGCAGCTATTGTTGCAGGGTCCAGAGCGTTACATGTAAGCAAGCGCGTCACGATGGGATGCTCTGGCGCCAGTGCTGAATAAGTCACACCATAGAGAGTATCAGGACGCGTAGTAAACACTTCATATCCCTCAAACCCTTCCCCAAGTATTGCTTTTGAAGCGCTTGAAAGTGCGAATGTAAAAGAGAGTCCCTCACTTCGACCAATCCAATTTTCCTGCATCGTCAGCACTTGAGAAGGCCATCCCGCCTTTAGCGTCTCCAAATCTTCCAAGAGTTCTTGGGCGTATTGGGTAATCTTAAGATAATACCCTGGCATTTGGCGTTGAATGACGGGTGTCCCACAACGCCAACACCCGCCCTCTTCTACTTGCTCATTAGCCAACACGGTATGGCAAGGTTCACACCAGTTGACAGTCGCATTTTTGCGGTACACCAATCCTTTTTCATACATTTGCGTAAAAATAAACTGTTCATGTTTGGTATATAGCGCGTCACTGGTTGCAAATTCACGTGTCTTGGAAAAAGAAAGTCCCAATGCACTTAATTCTTTGCGCATGTAAGCAATGTTTTCATAGGTCCATTTTTTAGGATGCGTTTTGTGCTTAATAGCTGCATTCTCTGCAGGCATTCCAAAAGAGTCCCATCCAATGGGATGCAAAACATTAAAACCTTTTTTGCGACAATGACGCGCAATGGCATCCCCGATGGTGTAGTTGCGCACATGCCCCATATGAATGCGTCCACTGGGATAAGGAAACATGCTCAAAATATATTTTTTAGGTAAAGTTTGGTCAGCTAAAGGCTCGAACGCCTCCGTTTCCTCCCAAATCTTTTGCCATTTTGCTTCCAGTGCGGAGGGTACATACTCCATCAATCATTCTCCTTGGTTAAAATTCATCACGTGTTTTTGCTGACTCAATCAACACAAGCGCCAACGAAAACACATTAGCAATCACGGCACCAATGGCCAATGAAATAGCGATGGTTAGGTTTCCTGAAACTTGCATAATAATAAATGCAGGAATCAGGTGCAAGTCTGCTACCAAAGAGCTGGCAAACAGTTCTGCTGAGAGAATGTTGCGCACCCCAATTTTAAGCAACGTGGAAGCAAGATTAATACTTGCGGCCACAAAAAGGGCGATTTCATTATTATCGTACAAAAATCCCGCTGTGGTCGTGAGACTCATCAGCGCAAAAAAGATATAGGTTACCTTTCCCCAATCCATCGCACTCTCCTTTTAGTAGAGCTCTTCTTGAGCTCTAGATACGCTTTTAAAGCAAAGTTTATCCAATATTGTTACACAATACCTTTTTCATACTGGGCTCGCATCTTTTCTTTTTCAAGCCGTCGTTTTTCTGCCTCGGCTTCTTTTGCTTTGTAGCCTTTTACATCAAATCGCAACCACTGAAGGGTTGGGGAGGCCACAAACACGGAGCTATACGTTCCCACCAAAATACCTACAAGCAAGGTGAATCCAAACCCATGAATAATCTCTCCCCCAAATGAAAAGAGGGTCAACACAACGAAAAATGTTGTCAAAGAGGTCAACAAGCTACGCGAGAGGGTTTGTGACACTGAATAATCAATCACAATCTGCAAATTAAGGGTCTTAGATTCTCGCACACTCTCGCGAATACGGTCAAAAATAATGATGGTATCATTAAGTGAATAACCCAAAATCGTCAGCAGTGCTGCTAAAATATCGAGGTTAATATCCACGCGAAATAAAACCAAAGCCCCCACAACAATGGAAATGTCGTGCACAAGGGCGATGATAGCAGCAATAGCAAAACGCCACTCAAACCGATAGGCAATGTAGATTAAAATAGCAATAATCGAGACCAAAAATGCCATCAAACCTTTTTCACGAAGCTCTGCCCCAACCTTTGGGCCCACCATATCTACGCGGCGAATTTCAAAATTCCCAGTGCCTTCAAGCTGGCTTCTCGCTAAATCGCCAACGTCTTCATCCACATTTTGACTAGAACCTGAAAAACGAATGACGACTTCTTCTTCTGAGCCAAACCGTGTAACCGAAGCGTCTTTAAACAAAGGCGTTTGGACAATTTTTTGGCGAATATTGTCTAAGGCAACAGGAGCATCGTACTTCACTTGAATAAGCGTGCCGCCAGAAAAATCAATCCCATAATTAAGGCCTCTTGTCCCCAAAAGAAACAACGAAGCCAACACTAAAAATAGAGAAAATGCAAGAAAAAATGGGCTCTTGCTCATAAAGCCGTAGGTTTTATCCTTTGAAAAAATCTGCATACTACCCTCGCTTCATGCCAAACCACAACGCCATGTTTTTACTGCGTTCAATGCGGTTCATTAATAAATCATACACACCATGTGTTCCTAAAATCGCTGTTAACATGGAGGCCAAAATCCCAATACTAATAGTCACAGCGAATCCCTTAATAGGTCCCGTGCCATACGAATACAATACCACAGCAGCGATGAGTGTCGTAATGTTGGCATCCAAGATAGCGCTCAATGCGTTGGCATACCCTTGCTCTACTGCTTTTTTAATGCTAACCCCTGAACGCAAAAGCTCACGGATGCGCTCATTAATAATCACATTAGCGTCCACCGCCATCCCCACAGTCAACACAATCCCCGCCATTCCAGGCAAAGTGAGTGTCGCACCAAAAAGTGCCATTACTGAAATAATAATAAATAGATTGGAGATAAGGGCCACATTAGCAATCACGCCCACAAGGCCGTAGTAAATTACCATAAAAATCACCACTGCCACAAAGCCCAAAATGAGTGCTGTCAAGCTTGCTTTAACGCTATCAGCACCCAAAGAAGGCCCGATGCTGCGTTTTTCCAAAAGTTTCACAGGCGCCAAGAGCGCGCCACTGCGAAGCGCAATGGCTAAATCGTGGGCTTCTTGTATGCTAAACGCGCCACTGATTTGTCCACTTCCTCCCCCAATGCGCTCACGAATCACAGGGGCGGAATAGACTTTATCATCCAACACAATAGCAAGATAATTGCCCACATTTTTACCCGTAAAATCGCCAAAAATCTTCGCCCCTTGGCTATTGAGGGAAAAGTTAATCACAGGTTGATTGTTTTGGTCAAAAGCCACTCTAGCATCGGTAAGCATACTGCCATCAAGGATGGGAATGGCTTGTACGAGGTGTTTTTGTTGCGCATTGCGCGCATCAGGAAAGATGACATTGCCATAAGAAGCGGCTTCTGCGGCTGTCATGGTATAAACTTGATCTTGCCGTTTACTATCTACGGCCATGAGTTGAAGATGGGCGGCCTTAGCAATGAGCTCTCTGGCGCGCTGCTCATCCTCGGCAGTTTTTATACCTGGAAGCTCCACCAAAATACTCTCTTCCCCTTGCCTTGCGACCGTCGGTTCCGCTAAGCCAAATTGGTCCAAACGGTTTCGGATGGTTTCAACTGCTTGATTAATGGCGTACTGAGCGGTGTTTAGCTTTTCTTCTTCACTAAGACTTACCACGTAATTTAGCCCAGTTTTTTCCACCACCAAACCTGAGATTTCTGCCAACATAGTGTCCAGCTTGGCCTCTTCATCAGGATCAAGCAAAGTGACACTGACGCGGTCTTGACGTACACGCAAATTATCCACAAGAATGCCACTATCGTCAGTAAAAAATTTGATATTTGAAGCGATAGATTTGATTTTAGAATGCAGTGCTTCGTCGGTTTCTACCCCAAGAAGCATATGAAGCCCCCCTTGAAGGTCAAGGCCTAGGGTGATTTTTGCCCCTTTTTCGGTTTGCAAGAAAGTGGGCAACGCAAAACCGATACCCAAAAGAATGGCTAGTGCAAAAATCACTAGCCGGTATGTCACACCGCTTTTAGGCATCGAGTTTTTTCGCGATATATTCACGCGATACTTTGACGATAATCTCGTCATTAAGTTTGACTTTGATAAAATCCTCCTCGGGCTTGTACACTTCGCAGATAATGCCTCCGTTGGTGATAACCTTGTCGCCTTTTTCCAGTGAGCTTACCATTGCTTTGTGTTCTTTTGCCTGCTTTTGCTGCGGCCTAATCACAAGAAAGTAAAAAATTGCAAAGAGCACCACGAGGGGAAGAAGTGAAGCAAAAATATTTCCATCGCCTGACATACGAATCCTTTAGGTATAAAATTTTAAGGGAGTATTTTAACACTTCTATTATAATAAACGCCTTTTTCTGCGCGCTTCTTCTTTCAGCTTTCCTCTATCTTGAGCACTTTGACTTTACTTTTTGGGCTTTACATGTAAGCCTCGCCTTACTAGGTCTTGCACTGCTATTTTCGCAAGACTCAAGAGGTTTGTTTTGGACGGGGTTTTTTCTGGGAATAGCTTGGTTTTACTGGATTGCACTCAGCTTTACATACTACGGGTTTGGCTATTTGATACCCCTTGGCGTGCTAGGGATTGGGCTGTGTTATGGTTTTTTATTTTGGATATGTGGCAAATTTCATGAAAGCCCCTGGGTAAAAGCTTCCCTTTTTTTTGGCTTGGGTTTTATTGCCCCTTTTGGGTTTAATTGGCTTGACTGGCGTTTGCTTTTTATCAATACCCCCTTTAATCTCAGCTATTTTGCCTTAGGGCTTATTATGGCTGGTGTTGTGTGGTTTCTTACATGTAAAGGAAAAAAACGCGTTTTTAGCCTTTTGTTTTTTCTTTTTGCCCTTGAAGGAACAAGGCCTGCGCCCTTTGTGCTTCCTTTTGAGATTGTGCTGGCAAATAGCACCATCCCCCAGTCTCAAAAGTGGGATAAAAACTACCAAGAAGCACAAATAAACGCAGTTTTCGAAGACATTCACCGTGCCATCCAGACCAACGCGCGTGCTATTGTTTTTCCTGAGAGTGCTTTGCCCCTTTACCTCAACCTCCATCCTGAACGCATCAAAGAACTTCAAACTCTCTCGTTTTCAATTGGTATTTTTATAGGGGCGTTAAGTGCGGAAAAAGAAGGAGTCTATAACTCCACTTATTTTTTCGACCAAGGTGTTTTACGGGTTGCCCACAAGGTAATTTTGGTTCCTTTTGGTGAATCCATCCCGTTTCCCAGGATGATAAAAGAGGCAATCAATCACTTTTTTTACGGGGGGGCGAGTGACTTTTTGGTTGCCAAAAGACCCAGTGATTTTTTAGTAGAAGGGGTGGCGTTGCGTAATGCTATCTGCTTTGAAGCCACCAAGCCCCAACTGTTTGCGGGTAATCCGCGCTTCATGGTTGCTTCAAGCAACAACGCATGGTTTACGCCCTCTATTCAACCCACCTTACAGCGTTTGCTCTTAAAGCTTTACGCTTCAGTGCACAACACCACCATTTATCACAGTGCCAATGGCTCGCCCAGTGAGGTTGTCTACCCCAAACCAAGCGGGCCATTGGCTGCGATAGAAACCTTACTTCAAGAGCGCCTTAAAGCTTTCTAGTGCGTCGAGGTTTTCCCACGGGTAATCACTCTGCCCAACTTGGCCACGCGCGGCGACATCTGCGTACAAAAAAGTCTCTTTACTGGGTTTATCGAGGTTGAATTTTTGTGTAATCCAACGTGGTGTAAGGCTGTACTCTTTTGCTACAAACAAGGAGAGCGCATCATCATCAATTCCCTTAGCGCATGTGCCCATGGAATCTACAGAAATCGACACAGGTTTAGCCACCCCAATAGCATAACTTAGCTGCACAATGCACTTTTTGGCCAACCCTGCTGCAACAATATTTTTAGCAATCCAACGGGCCGCGTAGAGGCCGCTTCTGTCTACTTTTGTGTAGTCTTTACTCGATTGCGCACCACCACCAATGGGCGAATACCCGCCAAAGCTATCGACAATCAATTTGCGCCCCGTCAGTCCCGAATCGTGCAAAGGGCTGTGGTTAACATAACGCCCTGTGGGATTGATATGGATAATGGTGTCGTTGGGGTCGTACAAGTGTGGCGGAAGCCCTGTATCATCAATGAGCCCCTTGATGAGTGCGCGCACCTCTTTAATATCCATCCCCTCAACCGAAGGGGCAGAGACGACAATCGTGTGGATTTTTTGCGGCAAACACTCTTCAAAATTTTGTTTTGTGCCATAATCCATCGTTACTTGGGTTTTAATATCCACCCCGAGTTTGTGGTTGTGGGCTAGAGCATAATGGTAGACCTTGTCGCACAACATGCGCGCGTAAGTAATGGCCGAGGGCATAAAATCAGCGGTTTCACACGTAGCAAACCCAAACATAATCCCTTGATCCCCTGCGCCAATTTCGCCGTCTTTTTGGTCTACACCTTGGTTAATGTCAGGAGATTGTTGGTTTAATAACACTTGAACGTTAACATCGTCAGGATGCAAGCACTGTTCTTTCGTGAAAGCGGATTTGCCATCATAGCCAATCTTGACTAGCGCCTCTTTGACAATTTGTTCATAATCAGGATGTGATGTGGTGTTAACTTCGCCACCTACAACCACGTGTTTGCCAGCAACAAATACTTCTGAAGCAACACGAGCATTGGGGTTGGCAATCAACAGCGCATCTACGATGCTATCAGAAATGATATCTGCACACTTATCAGGGTGCCCAGGGCTAACTACTTCTGAGGTAAAAAGGTAATGGGAGCGTGTTTCCATATTTTGTTTTCCATTTCTTTGTTTTCCAGAAAAACGAAGTTTTTCATTGTTTTCCATCCTTTTGTTTTCCATTTTTGAACACTTTTCGCATAAGAAATCAAAAAGCTACAAAGTAGAGGTTAAAAGTTCAGAATTTAAGGCCAAATGACCCACCGTTGTTTCACCTGTCCCTTTTAGTGGACGAAGCAGAGATTTTAACTCCTTTTTACTTAGGGTTTTCTAACAAATTTGCCTTACTCTACCAAAGGTGCAAAAAGTAATTCCATAAAGGAATACTCACAAAACTTGCCACGATGCCAAGGCCCAATGCATTAATCGCCAAATGGCGGTTCAGTCCTCCTTCGATGGCAAACACTGTCGCCATCGTCATGGTGGGCATCGCCACCTCCAAAAGGGTCACTTTAACCCAAGTTTGGCTCATGTCGACAAAAGGATACACCACCCCAAAAACAAGCAAGGGAATAACCGCGAGCTTTAACCCAAGCACCATCGCACTGTGGTGAAAGTTTTGAAACATGGTTCTAAACTCCAGCTTCATGCCCACCACAATAGTCACCAAAGGAATTAAAGTCAATTCCAGTTTTTCAAGCACACTAAGAAGGGGAGCTGGAATCGCCATGTCGCGCACGATAATCGCTACCATAATCGCCAGTAACGGCGGGGAAAAGACAATTTTTTTAGCCAACGCTTTGGGGCGTTCCCCATGCCCCCCGCCCCATGAAATCAGCACCACTCCTACGGTCAAAAGCCCAATAAATGTCACCAATTGGTCGTACATCAAGCCGTAAATCACCTCCTCGGAAGAGTACAGTGCCTCAATATACGAAAGACCCACAAAAGAGGTGTTGCCAAATGAACAAACCAACATCAACGTTGCAAGGTCTTTGCGCCCCAGCCCCATGAGTTTTCCTGCCACAAAACTCACCACCAAAGAAAGCCCCAACGCCCCATAGGCAATCCACAGCATTCCTGAAATGGATGCGTCAAATTCCAGTTTATTAATCTGCACGATAGCGATGGCAGGGAGTGAAAAGAACATGACAAACTCAACCAGCTCTTTGGAAATATCCCGCTTTACGCGCTTAAACCCATATCCCAACGCCACAAACAACATAATAGGTGCTATCTGCCACATTACTGCCACCATTTTTACACCCCTACTCCACACGGATTATTTTTTTCACGCGCCACATAGTCTAGATACTTATCTCGCGGCATCAACTGCGCGCCAAGGCTCATCAAATGGGGGTTTGGCACTTGCGCATCCACAAACACTAGCCCCCGATTAAAGACATTAAATAAAGCCCATAACGCCACTTTAGACGCATTGGGACGCAAAGAAACCATGGATTCAGCACAAAAAATCCCCCCCACACACACCCCATACACCCCGCCAACCAATTCACCCTTTTCACGCACTGCTACACAGTGGGCCATCCCCTTTACATGTAAGGCTTCGTAGGCCTCTTGCATCGCAGGGGTAATCCACGTAGAAGGCCGCGAAGCACACAGGGCAACCACCGCGCCAAAGGCTTCATCAAAATGTACCGTATAGCGTCTGGTAAAGCGTCGCATGCTTTTAGGGAAGTAGAAGGTTTCAGGAAAAATCACACAACGAGGATCTGGCGACCACCACAACACAGGATTTCCTTCGTTAAACCACGGAAAAATCCCCGAGCGATAGGCCGTGCGTAAGCGTGAGACACTCAACTCTCCACCCCACGCCAACAACCCTTCTTTAGGTCCGGAAGATGGATCGGGAAAAGCCTCCCCTTCTTTCAAAAAGGGGAGAGAATTAAGCACGGGTATAGCGAAATTGCAAGGTATTTTTAGAAAAATCCAACTGTACCACGCCCCCGTCTTTGAGCGCGCCAAAAAGGATTTCATCGGTCAAAGGCGCTTTGACTTCTTCTTGGATAACCCGTCGCATCACGCGCGCGCCTAGCTCTTGGCTGTAGCCTTTTTGGGCCAAATAGGCTTTGGCTTTTTCCGAAGCGGTGATGATGATTTTTTTGGCGACGAGTTGCCCTTCAAGCTCTTTGAGCATTTTTTCTACCACGCGCAACATGTGGCTAGGTTGCAAAGCTTCAAAATGGACAATTGCGTCGAGTCGGTTACGAAACTCGGGAGCAAAAAACGCCTTAATCGCGCCATCGGCCTTAAAAGAAGCGGTTTTGGTAAAGCCCATTTGCGCCCCTTCTTTGGTGCCAAGGTTGGATGTCATAATGACAATCACATTGCGAAAGTCGGTCTTTGCGCCGTTGTTGTCCGTCAAGACGGCGGAGTCAAACACTTGAAGCAAAATGTTCAGCAAATCAGGATGGGCTTTTTCGATTTCATCGAGCAACAACACGGTATAGGGATGCTTACGGATGGCTTCGGTGAGCTGTCCGCCCTCTTCAAACCCCACGTACCCAGGAGGCGCGCCAATCAAGCGGCTCACGGTGTGTTTTTCCATGTATTCGCTCATGTCATACCGCTCAAAATGCACGCCAAGCGCACGGCTAAGTTGCTTCGCCACTTCTGTTTTTCCCACGCCCGTGGGTCCTGCAAATAAAAACGCACCAATAGGTGCTTCAGGATTGCCAAGCCCTGCACGAGAACGTTTAATAGCACTGGTAAGCACGTCAATGGCCGCGTCTTGTCCAAACACTGTTGCCCTTAATGTTTCACCCAAAGTTTGAAGCACGGTGGTGTCGTTAAGGTTTACATGTAAGGAGGGAATATTGGCGATTTTCGCCAAAGTTGTTTCCACATCGCTCAAGCGTACTTGCGTGCGTTTTCGAGGACTCAAATGAAAGGAAGCCCCCACTTCGTCCATCAAATCAATCGCCGCGTCAGGTAAAAAACGGTCGTTAATATGGCGCTTGGCAAGTTCCACGGTCGCTTTGAGAACTTTGGGCGGAAAATGGACCCCATGGTGGGCTTCATAACGTTCACTCAGTCCCAACAAAATCTTGTACGAATCTTCCATGGAAGGCTCTGGCACGTCGATTTTGGCAAACCTACGGCTAAGGGCTTTGTCTTTGTCGAAAAAATTGCGGTATTCACCATAGGTCGTAGCCCCAATGCAGCGCAGTTTTCCCGAAGCTAGGGCGGGTTTAAGCAAGTTGGATAAATCCATCGCCCCGCCACTGGTGGCTCCAGCTCCCACGATGGTGTGAATTTCATCGATAAATAAAATAGCTCCTGAGATTTTAGAGAGCTCTTTAAGGACTTCTTTGAGGCGTTTTTCAAAATCTCCACGGTATTTTGCCCCCGATAAAAGCGCACCCACGTCCAACGCAAACACGCGCGCGTGTTCTAAGATGGCGGGCACTTTTTGCGCCGCAATCGCCAAGGCCAACCCTTCCACGATGGCGGTTTTTCCAACCCCTGGTTCGCCCACTAGTAGCGGGTTGTTTTTCTTGCGGCGACACAGCACTTGCTGCATGCGCGTCACTTCCTCTTCGCGCCCAATGAGCGGGTCAATGCCCCCCTCCTTCGCAAGTTCTACCAAATCAACCGTGTACAATTCCAAGGCTTTAGCCTCACCTCGCTCCTCGCTACGCGCAGTGATGGCTTCTAGCACCATGAGCTTCGTTACCCCTTGTTGCGCCAACAAATAGACGCTGTAGGCTTGCTCTTCCTCAAAAAGTGCCACAAGCATGTCTTCGACACTGGCTTCGTTTTTTTGCGCGCCTTTCACATGAGAGAGCATTCGCTCGATAGTTCGGCTCAGCGCCACGGTCTCAAAAGGTTCGTGAGGCACATCGTGCGGCAAGGTGCTAAAATGGGATTCAAGGTGGTGCAAGGCTTTTTGACGCAACACGTCCACATTGGCATTGCACGCCTCCAAAAGCGCCACCGTAGCGTCTACATGTAAAAGAGCATAGAAGATATGCTCTAGGGAAATGTACTCATGGCGACGGTCTTTGGCAAATTCAAGCGCACTACCTAGGGCTGAATTTAAAGCGGGATTTAACATCATCTTATTCTTCCTCCATGACAGCACGCAAAGGAAACGCGTTGCTTTTGGCTAATCGATGCACTTGCACCACTTTTGTTTCGGCGATTTCTCGTGTATATACCCCGCACACACCACGCCCTTTTTCATGGATAGCAAGCATCACTTCAAGGGCTTTTTCGTGGCTGTGATGAAACAGCTCCACCAACACGCGCACCACAAAGTCCATGCTCGTAAAATCATCATTTAAAAGTAACACCTTATAGAGTCGTGGTGGTGTTACTTCTACCCAAAGGTCCGTGTCGAGCTCTTCTTTAAAAGCCATTAGCGTTCCAAAATCTTATTCAAATCTTCTTCAATCACCGCCGTGTCAATCTTCCCGATGTAATACAAATTCTCAGGTTTTTTCTCCCACACATCGGTGATGTGTTGGTATTCACCCCCTTTGAGCATTACCTTAAAAGGCACTTGCAGTGCGGACCTATACTCAATGTCATCGGTGACACTTTGGGCAATGCGCGCGTTGTCTTTGCCATTGCTAATGAAATAATAGGCATTGTACTGCCCTGAAAAATTTTCCCGCACATAGTCATCACTCACCTCTTCAAGGTGTGTCAACGCAATGATGACAAACTCCCCATTACGGCGCAATTGCAAGTCGGTAAGGTGCGGGGCTTCTTCTTTGCACGGCTGGCAAAAGGTGCCAAAAATATCCACCATCACAACCTTCTCTTCTTCACCCTCTACCACAAAACCTTTTTCGGTGCGTACAAGGGTTTTTGCCCCACCGTGGACATTTTGGAGCACAATTTTTTCACCCGCTGTATAAGGCTTTAAACGCGGTGCGGGGCCATCTTCTGGCTTGTCTGTCATGCACCCACTTAAGCCTAGTGCAAGCAGGGTTCCTACGAGTATGGTCTTCCAATTCATTTTTGCATCCTTACATGTAACGTGGGCGTATTGTACAAAATTTCAGTAAACGCACTTTAACATTTACAGATTGGGCTTTTATTTAATACCGCTGCTTCATCGCCGTTTGGGCTTCGCGGTCAGCATCTTTGCGTTTTAGGGTTTCGCGCTTGTCGTGTAAGTTTTTGCCCTTGGCAAGAGCAATTTGCACTTTCACCAGATTTTTAGCACTCAAGTACAAACTCAGCGCCACAATCGTCAATCCATCTCGCGCCACTTTGCCAATGAGCTTGTCGATTTCTTTGCGGTGGAGGAGTAGTTTTCGGTCGCGCTTTTCATCGGGTCGGTAGTGAGGATTGGCTGTTTGCGGAAAAGAAATATGTGACCCCACCAACATCGCTTCGCCTTTAATGATGCGCACATACGAATCTTTCAAATTCACCTTGCCCATGCGAATGGACTTCACTTCGCTCCCTTGCAAGGAAATCCCCGCTTCAAAGGTTTCGAGTATTTCATAATCATGCCACGCTTTTTTATTGCGTGCAATCGTCTTACCCATGGTCTTGTATCCTAAATAAAGTACTCCCACTCCCACTCATCTTCCATGCACCTTGCACATAAGGCGCAAGGGCGGGGTAAAGGGCAAGGGCGGGTGCTAACAAATCATTTAACGCGTGCGCTTCCCTCTCGCGCAACAGCGCTTCACTTTTACATGTAAGCAACTCATTTGCTTTATAGGGGTCAATAGTCTGTAAAAAATCTTTGCGAAAGGCCTTATACACTTCTGGGGTCGCGCAAAAAACAGGTGGCGTGAACCACTCTAAAAATGGCACGTTTTCCTCAAAGGGTTCAATCACTTCCCCAATGCCACGCACGTTTGCACTCGCAACATCGTAGACAAAAAAGGGCACATCTGCCCCCACCTTGGCCCCCAAAGTTGCCAACGCTTCCACGCTTAACCCCAAATTTAAAAGCCCATTGCACGCGCGCAAAAACGCCCCTGCATCCGAACTTCCACCCCCAAGCCCTGCCCCTTGCGGGATTACTTTCTTTACATGTAAAGCATGTTGGGCAAAAAAATCTTCCAGTTGTGTTTTAAAGCCCGCTGCTTCAAGCACACGGTAGGCTTTGGTTAAGGTATTTTCTTCAAATTTGCACACTGCGCCCATGCCCTCAAGTTCAAACCCCGCACGAGGCGTTGGCTTTAGCATAAAGGTGAGGGTGTCATGCAAAGCATCCACGCGCACAAAACGGGAAGCCAGTTCATGGTACGCCCCGCGCGTGCCTGTGATTTTTAAAAAAATATTGATTTTAGCCGGTGCAGCAAAGGTCATTGTTTCACTTTTAACCGTTTAGATAGGGCGCCAAGATCAGGTGCCTCTGCACTTTTACTGGCGACAATATTGCTGTCTTTGACCGCCTCTGCTAGTTCGCTACGCAAAATGAGTACCTCTTTGGGGGCTTCAATACCAAGCTTGACCACCCCTTTTGAAATGCCCATCACGCGCACCACAACCCCATCCCCAAGGCAAATCCCTTCGCCCTCTTTTCGTGAGAGTACTAGCATCGCTCCATCCTGTTGAGTTGGTACACCACGCCCTCAGGAGCGATGTCAATAATTGAAAAAAATGTCTCAAAAACCACCAAGTAGCGTCCCTCTTCTTGGTGCACAAACCCCTCTTTTGTCAATACTTTTCCATCCAAAAAATCCGCCTCGCCCGGGTTGTACGTATTGAAAGGGAGGTCAATAACCTCCAAAGGGTCAAGGTTGCGCTCATTTTCATAGGAAAATACCCCTTCACTGAGGCGCTCAAGGGCACTCAGTGCGCCTTCAAAGCCGAGTTTAGCGCTAATCATTTGCCCAATGGAGCGCACATACGCTCCTTCGCTTACGCACACTTCAAAAGTCATAAATGGATGGCAATACTGCACCAGTGTCGCCTCATAAATCTCCATCTCCACGGGTGCCAAAACCACTTCTTTGTCTTCTCTGGCTAAGGCATAGGCGCGTTTTCCGTCGATCTTTTTGGCACTAAATTTGGGAGGAACATACACGTGTTTTCCCACAAGATTTTGAAAAATGAGAGCAAGAGAATCAGGATGAAAAGGCAGCATTGTTTCAACCGATTCGATGCGCTCACTGTCCAAGCTCTCACTTTTTGCCCCCACCCACAAGGTAGCACGGTAGCGCTTGGGTGTTTTATTTAAAAACTGAAACAACTTGGTGTAATTTCCAAAGGCAATAATCAAACACCCGCTCGCAAAAGGGTCAAGGGTCCCTGAAAAGCCCGCTTTTTTGACGCCATACTTTCGTTTTAGACGGCTTAAAAAATGGTTGCTTGAGAGGTTTGGGGGCTTATGCGCCACAAACAAACGGTGCATTATATCTTCTCCACAAAAGAGGCTAAAATATCTCGCTTAGACCCGCCAAAATTAATTTTAAGTTTAAACTCACGCCCCACTTTACTAATCTCCACAATGCGCCCCATTCCAAAAATTTTATGCTTTACTAAATCACCTTTTTTAAAGGAAGTGGTTTTCTCCAGCACCAAACTTCCCTCACACACTCCCGATTCTTTTAGAAATCGACTTTTGGAAAGCTCCGTACGACGCCCTTTGTAAAAACGACTTCCCGAATAACTCAAGGTTAACTCTTTGCCTGCTCTTGTGATGGCCACATACCCTAAACGCCGCTCTTCTTCGATGTCACTTCCATCGCCCACAAGAGGAAAAAATCCCTCTTCCATGCCCATCACAAACACATGGTCAAATTCCAACCCTTTGCTTGCATGCACACTCATAATCATGATTGATTCTGTGTCAATTTGGTCTTGGTCGCTTTGCAAGGCCAATTCGTTTAAAAAATCATCCACCGAAAGATCAGGGTTTTGCTTGATTTGGTCGCGAAACAAGCCGTAAAATTCATCAATGTTCGACACGCGTTCTAGTGCATCGGGCAATTCGCTGTAGTATTTTTTTACCCCAAAGGTCTCTTCAAGCGCATCAATAATCTCATACGTCGCTCCGTTTGCTACTTCGCGCAATTTTTCAAGTTGCTCTACAAAAAGCACCAATGCCTCACCAGCCTTTTTACTACTAACGCTCTCTAAAGCATACTTAGAAATATAATCATACATCGACATGCGCGCTTCATGGGCACCGCCCAAGAGTTTGTCAACCGTAACCTTCCCTAGGCCACGCTTAGGACGGTTGATGATACGACGCAAGGAAAAATCATCATGAGGATTGGCCACTAAGCGCAAATAGCTAATCAAGTCTTTGATTTCAGCTCGCTCGTAGAACTTCACACCGCCTACCATCTTGTACGACACACCTTCGCGGTTTAACCCTTCCTCCAAAGAACGGCTTAAAGCATTAATCCGGTAGAGCACTGCAATTTCTTTTGGATTTACTCCCCCATCAATTAACTCACGAATTTTTGTTGCGATTGTGCGGGCTTCTTGGGTTTCATCACTTGATTCCAAAAACACAATGGCCTTGCCATCACCCTTTGTACTCTCAAGCACTTTGCCCATGCGGCCGCGGTTGTGGTCAATGAGTTCATTGGCTGCGGCGAGAATTTGATTAGTAGAACGGTAGTTTTTTTCCAACTTCACCACTTTGGTGTCAGTAAAATTTTCGGCAAATTCTAAGATATTACGGATATTCGCCCCTCTCCATCCGTAGATACTCTGATCATCATCCCCTACCACACAAATGTTCTCATGGGTCGAACACAATTTACGAATCAAGCGGTATTGCAAATCGTTGGTATCTTGGTATTCATCAATCATAATATACTGATATCGCTCGCTCGTTTGCGCACACAGCTGGGGGTTTTCCTCCAAAATACGATACGTCAACACCAATAAATCGTCAAAATCCACCAGATTGTTTTGTGCCAAATAAGCTTCGTATTGTTCAAACAATTTTGCAATTTGCTTGTAGTTTTTTTGCTCCGCTTGGGCCCATGCCTCGCTAGGAGAAATAAGGGAATTTTTATAGCGTGAAATCTCACTAGCCACAAGAGAGACAGGCAATTCGCTACCAAAATTTTTCAAGATACGTTTTTTGTCATCGGTGTCAATTACCACAAAGCTGTTTCTTCGCCCCAGTTTATCCATGTGAAATTTTAAAAACAACAAGCCAAACTTATGAAACGTGCACAACAAAGGCGGGTACACCAAAGAGGTTTGGGTTCTAGACAACATCTCCATAGCACGCTCACGCATCTGTGTTGCCGCTTTGTTGGTGAACGTCAATGTCAACGTAGAAGCAGGATCAACGCCTACTTCTCCAATCAAATAAGCCAATCGCGATGTAATGGTTTTTGTTTTTCCACTACCTGCTCCTGCTAAAATTAAGACAGGACGACGCACCTCTTCTACTGCTTCACGTTGCGCTTCATTAAGCTCGTCTAGGATCGCTTGCATGTTTCTCTTTCGGTTTGGGGTTTATCGCAAAAGTGAGACCTTTGCGCCTTAATGGTGCATTTTTAATCCTTAGAGTATAGCAAAATAAAGTTTAGGCCTCACTTTCTGCTAAAATACCATTGATTTAATGGCCTAAAATGGGTATACATTATTATCAATCTTGGTTATAATAATTTTTTCTTAGATTGTAAAAATTTTGAGACACAAGGGGTATCATGTTAAAAGATTTTTCAAAAATAGAAACCTTTTTTGCTGTTGTCAAAGAAAAAAGTTTCTCTAAAGCGGCACAAGCACTAGGAATTAGCCAACCTGCTGTAACACAACAAATCAAAAACATTGAAGCACATCTTGGCGCGCCTATCGTAGAGCGTAAAAAGAATGGTACAAAACTTACCAAAGAGGGCAAGGAGCTTTACCGTATTGCCAAACGGCTTGAAAAACATATCCAAAAGGCAGAGAAAAGCCTAGCGGATGCTTTGGAGAAGCCTTAAGAATTTTTAAATAATTTTTTGTTTTCAGGATTGGAAAGTAACGCCACCATTGACTTTTCGATCCCGCCTTTTTCCAGGGCTTCTTTTTCCTCTTCGCTCTCCCTTGGGATAGAAAGATTAATCAAAATGGGCGTCTCTTCAATCACTACTTGCAAAATGGCACTCAAAGGCACCTGCACCACTGAGCCCATATTTTCTTTTCCAAACCCTGCTTCAAAAACTAACATGGTTTCATCCACTCTCGCACTTTCGTAGGTGTATCCTGCCAACACAAACATGGTAATGGGCTTAAAATGTTGGGTAATGTGCACGGGCAAAGGCGGATCAAAATCCACCTCAGCAATGTTGGCCAAAATTGAAAAATTCACCCCCTCTTGAAAGAGCAACTCTAGGGTTTCGTGTACATGTACACGCATAAGCCGTACAAAAATTTCATTCTCAAGAAATTCTTGAAGCATTCACACCTCCTTTAAACTCTTGCACAAGCGCTTCCACTTCTTCTAGGCCAATTTGCCAAAACGCTTCATCATCAATATCAAACCCAAAAAGTGCTACAAGCTCTTTAGGACTCTTACTTCCCCCAGCACTTAAAAATGCATTATAACGGGAAACAAAGTCTTTACATGTACCCCGCTTGTAGAGCCCGTACAATGCCAACACAAGCAGTTGCCCGTAGCTGTACGCATAACAATAAAAAGGCGAGTGGATAAAATGGGGGATGTAGCTCCACCACATCTCATACTGCTTGGTCAGCGTAACGCTTGTGCCAAACATCCGTGCGCTCTCTTCTTTCCAATAGTGATTAAAAGTTTCCAAGGAGAGCTCCCCTTCATGTGCGTGCACACGGCGCTCAAAAGTAGTGAAGTTTATTTGGCGGTATAACGTAGCAAAAATATCTTCGATTTTTCCTGCCAAAAGCTGCTGCCTTTGTTCGCCCTCAAGCCCCTCTTTAATGGCATCAAACACCAGCATTTCTGCAAACACTGACGCGGTTTCAGCAGTTGTTAAAGGCGTATCACCATTGAGATACCCCACACCATTAGAGAGGTATTGGTGAATGGCATGTCCCATTTCGTGCGCCAGAGTAAATACATCGCGTCGCCTGTCGGTGTGGTTTAAAAGTACGTAAGGGTGGGCACTCGGGGTAGCTGGATGGGAAAATGCCCCACCGCGTTTGCCTTTTTGAGGGTACACATCCACCCAACCTTGCGCAAAAGCATCTTGGGTAATCTGGGCAAAACGTGGCGAAAAGCGTTCAAACGCATGCAACACAATTTTGCATGAATCTTCGTAAGTATAAGTCTCCTCTTCACTCCCAAGAGGCGCATAGCGGTCATAGTCATACAAGGTTTCAAAGCCCAATAAATGCCGTTTGGCCTCATAATACTCTTGCACCAAATCAAAGCGTGACTCAGCTGCGCTCACAAGCGCGTCCACGCTTTTTTGGGAAATTTTATTGTCTTTATGGCGGGGCTCTTCGGGGGTTTTGTACCCTCTTAATTCACACTCCGTGGCATGGTCTTGCTTGATCATGTTAAAAATATACGCCAAAAGAGGCTGGTGCGGTTTTAATCCCTTGCTCAGTGCTGTTGCGGCCTTTTGACGCACGTCGCGGCTAGGGTCGTGGAGCAAGCTGAGCACTTTTTCTTCAGAGAGTTTTTTCCCATCAAAAACAAATTGCAACCGACTAAAATGCTCATCAAACAAGCGTGAAAATGCTGACGCTGACGTGTTAGATTTTTTGAGTAAAATACGCTCTTCTTTTTGACTTAGCTGGTGTGGCTTAGCTTCTTGCAAGGATTCCAAATAATACTGATACGGTTTTGCATGTTCAATAAATTGGTTTTGGGTCGCCTTTGGGAGGCGGTTAAACTCTAGCTCAAAAAAGAGGATTTTTTCGTGCACCAAAGTGGTGGCTTGTTGGTATTTGGCTAAAAATCCGCCCTCATTGGCGTCTTTGGCAAAACGTAAAAACGCATAGGTCATCACACGACCAAGCAATTCCAAAATACCCTCATACGCTTGAAGAGATTCTAAAAAATCTGAAGCACGAATGTTTTTAAGGTTTCCTTTTAGCATGGACTCAAAACTCTGCGCGCGTTGGGAGGCTTCTTTTAGCGCGTCGTCCAATTGCGCTTCATTGGTAAATAGGGCGTCTAGGCACCACTGGGTATGACTCATCACTTTCCTTTATGTAAACGCTATTGCCTGCATGGGGTACTCTTGCCATTCAAGCAAAGCGTTCATTATAGCAAATTTCTGGGCATTTTTTAAATCTTGTGGCTTTAAGGCGGTCTCGCAAATTCTTCCCTCCTGAAGCCACCGCGCACGGGCTGTTCCCTTTAAAAGAGGGGTCTTTGGTGTGCACCATTTATCCCCAATCAACAAAGCGATGTTGGCGATGCTTGTGTCGGTTAAATACCCCTTACATGTAAAGAGAACCTCATCAGTGCCCGCAGCTTCTTTGGCTGCATCTATCCATCCCCTTTGAACATATTTATACCCATATGCATGGGATGTCTCGACGAGTTTAAAAGTACGAAATTCCCGAGGAACCAAAGGGGAGTATTCCACGCAAAGCACTTCTTTTGCATAGGTAATTTTACACCGGCAGGCAGGCAGGGGTGGGGTGATTAACGAAGCCAAATCCAACCGCGTCTCCACTCCAAAAAGCACTCTAGAGGTGGCCCAAAAACGGGCATTGTGAAAGCCTACATGTAAAGGCTTGTGCTCGCGAATTAGCAGGGTTTCAAAGCAAGGGGACATAGATTTTATCGACCATCTCTTGGTGCTCTTTGTGCGCGTCACTGAGCAAGGTGATACCCCCGCCACTTTTATACACAAACCCTTTTTCTTCTTTTTCAACAAACCGAATCATCACCGCCGAATCCACCGTTTCTCCATCATAAATCCCAAAAATACCCGTAAAATACCCCCGCGCATACCCCTCTACTTCTTGAATGATTTCTACCGTTTTTTTCTTGGGCGTTCCTGTAATGGAGCCCGCTGGAAGCAAGGTGCAAAATAACGACCCAAGGGTTTCGTGCCAATGCTCAGGCAATGCGCCGCAAATGTGCGAACTCGCCTGCAAAAGTCGCTTGCCTCCCGCTTGTATCTCTTCAAGGTAGCGAAACCGTTTTACATGTACGCGGGATGCCACCCTTGAGAGGTCATTGCGCAGCAAATCCACTACCATGACATGCTCGGCTTTTTCTTTTTCATCTTCTAGCAATTGCCTCCTTGCCTCTGGCACGCTCGCGTCTATCGTCCCTTTCATGGGGAATGTGTGGATTGTGTTGTCTGCTATTTTCACAAAACGCTCAGGGGAAAAGCAGACGAACTGGTCTTTTAATAAACACCGAAAGGGAGCATGGGAAGCATAAAAAAGGTGTTCAAGTTCCAACGGTGTTTCAAGAACACTCTTACATGTAAGGTTCAGTAAATACGTATTTCCACTGCGAATCTCTTCTTGAACGCGCGCGTGCATCAACGCGTATGCTTCAAAAGAAGGGGGTTTTTTTACAAGCGCAGCTGGCAGATTGAGCACAGTTGGAGCAGGAGGGAAAAATCCGCGCCCCTCAAGCGTGTACCACACCGCACCGCTTGGCGTGTTAAGAGGCTCGATATGCCACAGGCTTTGGTCGAAACTGACCATGAAAAAACAAGGGGTTTTTAGGGCGCCGTAAGCATTAAGGGCGTGTTCAAAAGAGGAATGTTGCGCGTTACATGTAAGCACTTAAATCCCCTTTGTGTGTTTGGCAGATTTTAACATAAGCGCGCTTACATTTTATTAACACATCTTTGCTATAATCCCACTCATCCTAGCCTAAAGCGACTGCGCATGTTTGAAAAATTTGTCCGTTTTTTTATCGAAAATTCACGTCTTAATTACACCTTATTTGCCCTCATTTGTGTGGTGGGTGTGTGGTCTTACAACAAAACACCCAAGGAGATTTTTCCCTCTTTTGAGTTAGATGTTGTGCGCATTAGCGGCGCGTATTCGGGCACCAGTATTGACATTTTAGACAACGTTGTCGTGCGCGAGATAGAAGACGAGGTTAAAAGCATCGAAGGGGTCAAAGAGATGACCACTGTCGTATCACCGGGTCGCTTTTCTATCGTTTTAGAACTTCAAAAAGGTACAAACAAGTACGAAACATCCGACAAAGTCAAAGATGCCATCGATTCAGTAAAGAACAATTTTCCTAGCGACATGAATGACCCGCGCGTCAGCATCGCGGCAACCAATCAGCGGGTCGCAAGGGTCTCGCTCTCTTCTGAGACACTTTCACGGGGCGACATCGTCGAAGCAGCCAAAGAGATTAAATCAAAACTCCTTACCATTCCTGATATTTCAGAAATCAGTATTTACGGTGATTCTGATTTGTACTTTAACATACGCCTCAATGAGGCTAAAATTCACAGCTATGGGCTCACTAAAGAAGGGGTGATTAGTGCACTGTCTAATATTTCGTACATTTTCCCCATTGGCAAAATCGAAGACCCTTCGCGCCACGCTTTTCTCTCCACCTACAATGGCCAAAAAACAGCCCAACTGATGCAAAATACCCTTATTGCTGTTGAAGGGAAGCGTCTTTTTCTCTCCGATATTGCTTACGTAGAACGGCGCCACGAAGACGCATCTACCCTCGCCTCTTTTAATGGCAACACTTCCATTACACTCTCTCTTGACCAACTAGACACGGGCGATGCCTTACAAATTGTCGGTGAACTCAAAAAACGTCTTGTTAGCCTACAGCGTGATTATAAAGACCTCATCTTTACCTTGCACGATGACCGAAGCGACCGTGTTCGCGACCGCCTTAATATCGTTATTTCCAACATCCTTCTTGCTATTTTTCTAGTAGGAAGCATGATTGCCGTGCTTATCAATCGCCGCGTTGCGCTCATTGTTACCATTGGTATTCCTACTTCTTTTGTTATGGCAGCTGTTTATTTTTATCTTTTTGGCTACACCATCAACATGATTTCCCTTACGGGTGTACTCATCGCACTGGGGATTGTGGTGGATGATGCCATTGTTGTGGCCGAGGCCATTCAGCAACGTATCGAGGCCGGTGTGCCGCCTCGCATTGCGGCAGTCGAAGGGGTTAAAGAGGTGGCAACTCCCATCTTTTTTGCTTCTCTTACCACGCTATTTGCCTTTATTCCTGCCTTGATGATTTCAGGAACACTTGGGATGATTATCCAACTCATTCCCATTGCCCTTTCTTCACTCTTGGTGGCTTCATTGATTGAATCTTACCTCTTTTTACCCATTCATGCTGCAGATGTTCTCTCGCCTAAGGCTAAGGTGCTCTCTTGGGAAAAGGCCAATCGTCTCTACCAAAGCCTAATCCATTTTGTCATGCGATGGCGCAAAAGCTTTATCGGGCTCTTTTTTGTGGTGGTTCCTGTGCTGATTTACCTTCAAATTACCGATGCAAAGTTTCAAATGTTTCCCCGCTTTGATGCTAGCACCACCTCTATCAACATCAAAGCTAACGTCAACACAAAAATCGAAGACTCTTTTGCCATTGTGCAACAGATTGAGCGTGATCTTATGAAAAAGAAAGCGGACTTTCACATTTCAAGTATTGCAAGTGTAGCGGGTTCGCGGCTGGATTCTGACCGAAACCGCGAGAACTATCCTTATGTGATGAGCATGACCATTGAGCTTGACAAGCTCAAGCCCATGAATGTTATCGACAAATACATTACCCCTTATTTGAGTTTTTATTATGACCCAGAGGGCCGAACAAGGGAACTTTCCTCGGGCCAAATCTCAAAACAAATTCGTCAATTTATCGAAAATCAAAATTACAAAGAGCGCTTTAACCTTGAAGAAATTGCCGTAGCAGAAAGCCGCGTAGGGCCCATTCGCTCGGACGTTAAAATCGGTATTATTTCCAATAACAACGCATTGGTGCTCGAGGCCATTGATACCCTCAAAAAAGCAATTTTAGAAGTGGGTGGCGTGACAGATTTGGCCGATTCCATTAGTCTTGGTGCAGATGAAATCAAACTCAAAGTTACCCCCTACGGAGAACAATTGGGCGTAACTGAGGGGCTTATCGGTAAAACCCTCTCAAACCTCTATCTTTCGCGCAAGGTGGCTACCGCCCTTGATGATGACCATTTGTTAGAAATCAAAATCGAAAGTGCCACCAAAGATGATTTTTCACTCTTAGAAAAAAGTAACATCACGTTGCCTGATGGCAGAACTGTACGGCTAAAAGATGTCGTAGAATTTCACGTTAATAAATCTTTTGAAAAGGTCATTAAAGATTTCGGTGAACGCACCTTTTTTGTCTATGTGACTCTTGATCGTAGCCAGATTTTAGCCACACAGATGCTTGAACGCATTAAGCCCGTTACGGACAAACTCGCCCAAACAGAAGGAATGACTCTTCGGTTTTTTGGCGAAAAACAGCGCAATGACGAGTTGCGTCAAGACATGACCGCAGCCACCTTGCTCGCTCTTACGCTCATCATGCTCTCCATGCTTTTTATGTTTAACTCTTTTAAAGACACCTTTATCGTCATGTCAGTTATCCCTTTTTCACTGCTTGGCGTTCTAGGCGGGCACACCATTATGGGTATGACCCTTTCCATGACTTCTCTCATTGGCGCCCTTGGTCTTGCGGGCGTTGTCATTAATAATGGTATCATTATGATGACCTATATTCGTCAGAGCAAGAACATGGAGGAGTTATTTGACCAAGCCACCAAACGCTTGCGTCCTATTTTGCTTACATCCATTACCACACTCATTGGCCTAGCAAGCCTTATCTTTTTTCCCACAGGACAGGCGGTTATCTTTCAACCTCTTGCTGTGGCGCTTGGGTTTGGGCTTGCATGGGGAACGGTATTAAACTTGCTGTATGTCCCTGCCTTGTATGCATTATTGCATCGCCGCCGCTTTGCAAGTTATACAGGAGAAGAGACACATCAAACAAAGGAGAATTCATGAAACTTGTATTAACCACTTTGGCGTTGGGCTCTATATTGGTTTTTTCAGGATGTACACCTGCTACCCACAGTGCTCAAAGCGTAGGACAAATCGAACAAGTCCACTACGGACGTGTTGTTAGTGTGCGTGGCGTTACTGTAAGCGATTCGGGTGCTGGCACCCTAGGAGGTGCTGTTCTTGGCGGGCTTGCAGGAAGTGCTATTGGGAGCGGGCGGGGCAACACCCTTGCTATCGTTGGTGGCGCACTAGCAGGAGGTGCTGTGGGCAATCAAATGAACCAATCTGCAGGCCAAGAACTGACCATTTTACTTGAAAGTGGCGAAGAAATCGTTACTGTCGTAAACAATAAAAATACTGCCTTTTCCTTCCGCACAGGCGATGAAGTGGCTTTGCGCATTCGCAACGGCCAAATCACTGCTATTAACGTACGCTAAAGGGTTTCAAAATCCACTTCCACCTCATCAATAAGATGGGGTGGAAGGTGGGTTTTTGCATACTCAAGATACAGCCCTGATGTGTAAAAAAACTTCACCAGCTCTTTATCTAATTCATTATCTTTGGCCATAAAATAAAGAATTCTCATGGCTGAGGAAAGAGAATTGGCTTTTTTGTAAGGCCTATCCGCAGCTGTTAATGCCTCAAAAATATCCGCTATCGCCAGCATGCGTGCCTCAAAGCTTATTTCATCGCCCTTGAGTCCCTGAGGATAACCTTTTCCACTAATTTTTTCATGATGATTGGCTGAAATCTGCGGCACTTCTTTGTATTTTTTAGGAAAAGGAAGTTTTGTAAGAATATCCAATGTAATGCTTGCGTGGTCATTAATAATGTCACGTTCCTCTTGTGTAAGGGTTCCCCTTTGCACACTTAAATGCTTTGCTTCATCCTCACTTAGTATTTTGTAAGGCACCCCCGCAATCACAAAAGGCTCTCTTGCTAAACGCCAAATAGCCTCCATCTGATGGCTAGAAACACACTCCATCCCAAGATTGGCACCTTTTAGTAACCCCAGTATTTGCATGCATTCTTGCACTTTGATTTCTCTTTCAGATAAAGAAATCTCCCCTTTAAGATAGGCAATTTCACAACGAAGCTCCAACGCCTTAAGACGCTCCTCCACAAGAGCAATACGATCAAAAATACCCTCCAGCTTTGTCTGCTTGTCAAGAACATACTCAGGAGTAGCCAGTTTTCCAATATCATGCATCAATGCAGCAAAATGAAGCTGTTTTAAACCCTGGTGGTCATAGGCTTTAGAAGGAAAAGTTTTTTCGTCTTGATGTACCTTTTTGGCAAACATCATAGTCATCTCTACCATGCGCTCAATGTGCCCTGCCGTGTAAGGAGACTTCATTTTGATGGTATAAATAATACTTTTTAGAAACCCTTCAAGCAACGCCTCCAAATCACCAATCAACATGGTATTTGTCAGCGCAACAGCAGCTTGCGACGCCAAAGAAAGTCCAATGTCTGCATCTTCTGCGCTAAATACACCCTCTTCTTTCTCTTGGTTTTTATTTAACAATTGCAACACACCGATAATTTCATTCTCATGATTTCTTAAAGGAAGCACCAACATAGAGCGGGAGCGGTAACCTGTATTGGCATCAAAACGCTTCGTACCCTCAAAATTAAACCCTTCGGCTTCGTACACATCAGGAATGGAAATAGGCTCGCCCCTTAGGGCACAAGTTACAGCAACCATTGTAGTATTTGGCGTGCCATCTTCTTGATACAAAGGCAAGGAAGACCACGCAATAGGCTCACCTAACCCTCCCATGCGAATCCCTAAAGAGTCTGTTTGAACAACTTTAAAATGCAACGCCTCTTCCTGCAAAAGATACAGCGTTCCCCCATCAGCATGGGTGATTTTTTTGGCTTGGGCAACAATCATTTCCAAAAGAGACTCAATCTGATTTTGCGCCGAAAGTGCCGCGCCGATACTATTGAGAATTCTTATTTTATCGGTCACTTCTTCTTTTGGAATCAATGCACCCGAAGCATACTTTAGCACTTCTCCGCCTTTTAAAATAGCCGTAACACAAGAAAGACGCTCAAGCTCTTGGGAGATTTCTTGGGCATAGGCGGGCTTAAGGTGATAAACGTAACACAAAAGATTGGCGCGCTTAAGGCGCCTGAAGCCTTGCGCTAATGCGTGCGGGGAAAAATGCTTGCTGAGCTGAGCCACCCCACCAAGATTACTGGGAAACGAAACATCCACAATGAATGCCTTTACATGTAAAGCCTTGTTAAGGTACTCCCAAAGCCCCTCGTGGTCTGCTGTGTCACCCGTGAAAAAAATCCCGCTCCCCTCTTTGGTCACCTCATACCCACAACAAGGAACGGTATGATTGGCCAAAATAGGTGTAAGAATGTAGCCATCTATTTCGTAAGCAACATTGGGTACAATCGGTACAAATTCTACAGCAGGCAGATCAACCTTAAGTAGTTTTAACGAACTAAAATCAGGCCAAATTTCCCCATTAAAAAGGTGCTCTTTGATAGCATCCAATGTTTTTTGAAGGCCATAAAAACGCAAAGGTTTTGTCCGTTTGGCAAAAAAATTATCGACGATAAACGCCCCATCAATAAGGTGGTCTAAGTGAGAATGGGTAAAGAAAATATGGTCTACATGTAAAGCTTCTTCTCCCAAGGCTTCCAAAATGTTTCCCGCATCAATGACGATGTGTTTTGAGACTTGCAAGCACGTGGTCGCAATGCCTCCCTTGCTTCGCCCCCCATGGGCTCCCAAAATGCGTAAACCGTCCATATTATCCCTTTGTTTTATGCTCAAAGATGCCATCAAACTCCCCTTGCGGAGGGTTTTCCATCAAATGTTCGCATCGGTCTATATACAGCGCGCACACCGTTGGGTTTGCCGAGCATGCAAGGAGTGTTTCAAACCCCGCTTTAGCCTGCGCAAACGCCCCTTGGCGGTACTGCGCCATCGCCGCATGGTATAACTCCAGCTCTTCTTCAAGCTCTTTGGGTGTACATGTAAACAAATACTCCCCCTCTAGCCCCTCTTTAAAATCATGCACTTGCCAGATTTCCACTGCCTCTTTCTTCCCTTTTACGCGCACCTTATCCAGCAAACGCAAGTAGTACGCTTTCTCCAAACGCTCCTTGGTAAACTGCGAAATCTGGCACGTGCTTCCATAATACTTACACAATGACTCAATCCGCGCGCCCAAGTTAATGGCATCCCCAATGGCCGTGTAATCACTTCTTGAGCTTGAGCCCATTTCCCCCACAATCGCAGGGCCAGAATTCAACCCAATGCCAATAGCCACAGGCTCCACACCCATGTTTTTAGCCATGGTTACACACGCCTCAAAACGGGGGTCTTGTTTCATTTTTGCATTAAGCTCCTTAAGAGCGTGCAGCTGCTCTAGTGCAGAACCAACCGCCACATCCGCATGGTCTGGGACGCTGTTTGGCGCGTTCCAGTAGGCCATGATGGCATCCCCCATGAATTTATCTACCGTGCCCTTACGTTTGATGATGATGTCTGTCATGGGATCCATGAGTTCATTCATAAACGCAATCAGGACTTTAGGGCTTGGCATGGATTCGGAAATATTGGTGAAGTTGCGCACATCCGAGAAAAAAACGGTGATCTCCCTCTCATGGGCGGCAAACACATCTCCTTTGTTTTTAATGAGGTCTTCCATGACAGCCGAAGAAACCTTGGCGGCAAATTTCTTCTTAATCTGCTCTTTTTGACGGCTTTCAAGAAAAAAGTTAAGCCCAAACCCCACCAGCAAAAGAACACTAAAAGCACTCAAAGGCAAAATAGTAGCAAGCAAAACACCCTTGAAGGCTAGCAACCAAAAGTGCGTTCCAAGCAGAGCAAAAATTACACCCCCAAACCCCAAGAACGCCACCCAAACAAAGGGTTGAATTAGCAGTGCGAACCCCACAACAAGCACGCCCACAAAGGTTAAAATATCTACCCCTTGCGCCCAAGAGGGCTTGGAAAAGAAACTGCCATTTAAGAGGTTGTCAATAGCATTGGCGTGCACTTCCACGCCCGGATACACACTATCAAAGGGAGTAGAGCGCAAGTCCAACAACCCCGCCGCAGAGGTTCCCACTAAAACAATCGCCCCCTCAATGCCTTGTGCTTTTCCCTCAACCACATCAAGGGCGCTAATGTAACGGTAGGTAAAAGAAGGGCCATGGTACCCCACCATCATCCGCCCAAGCGCGTCTGTGGTAATCGCCCTTTCTCCAAGCCCAACCCCCACAATCCCCTGCGGATTGTACTGCACCTCAAGGCGCTTTAACCCCAAAGCCAAGCGCACCATCTCTAGGCTAAGTGCGGGGTAAAGTACGCCTTGGTATTCCATCACCAAAGGAATGCTCCGCACGACCCCATCCTCATCAGGAACGGTATTAAAATACCCTGTGGTATAGGCTGCTTCTTCAAGGATGGGAAGGTTTAAAATGGCACGATGGGGGCGAAAAAGCGTTACATGTAAGGGTTTTTGACGCTCAACAATCAGTGCTGTGTGCTTGGGTACATCGTGGGGCTCTATGCCATCTTTTTGCATGGCAAACACGTAGCCAGGCACGGTGGGCGTAGCGCTGATGACATCGGCTAGCATCCCATCATAATCTGGCGCATTTTCGTACTCTACGCCCAGCTGCGAGAGCACACGGGCGGGCGAACTAGCATCAGGCTCGGCAAAAACAATGTCCAGCCCCACAATGCCCGCACCCATCGCCGCGAGGTTATTTAGCAGGTGTGCGACGACATTGCGACTCCATGGCCACTGCCCCAGCGCCTTTAGGCTACGCTCATCAATGTCCACAATCACAATGCGCTCATCGTGCGCCACAGGACCACGGGCTTGAAGCATGGTGTCGTTGACTTTTAACTCAAAAGGCTCCAACACTCCTACGCGCCAAAAGAAAAAAAATCCCGCCCCAATGCAAAGGGTTACAAACCCATGAAGCAGGATTTTTTGCATAGACTAAAAGCCCCACACCACGCTAGCGGTTGTGGTAACTTTGTCATAATCAAAAGGGGCGTGGTTGGAGCTGTTTTCTACATAGCTTGCATTAAGACCAACGGAGAGGGTTTTTGAAACCGCGTAACTTAACCGCACGCCAAACTCGTCTCTGGTGTCTTTACGCTTGGTGAGAAAAGTCGCATCCGTATCGCTATAACGTGTTTGCGTTTGCAAGTAGCTCAAGGTTCCTTGAACACCGTAGGGCAAGACGCGTGAGAGTTCTACTCCGTAGCGCCATTTTGCCGCTTCCACATCCGTTCTTGGGCTATGGCGTTCGTCGTCTTTGGTGTACCCAGCCCGCAATGCAACCATCCACGGATTTTCTGGCACAAACACCTTGCGCAACACCCCATCAAAAATATGGGAAGTGCTATCTTGGAGCTTATTTTGGCTGTACGAAGAACGGCGCAAGGTGTAGCTTCCCTCGCCTTGCAACGTAGGGTCAAAAAGGTAGCTTCCCTTTACCCCAAGGCTTGGAGCGCTCATGTACCCTTTGCCATCTATATACACTTTATCAAACCCGACAGGAAACGCTACGCTATAGCGTCCTTCTTTAAAGGTAGGTGCCGTGCTTAGAGAAAAAAGCGCGAGGTTGTTTTCTGTCGTGTGGCGGTGAAGCTTACTGTAAAATACCCCACTTTGCTCCATGCTCCACCCTCCGCGAAGCCCCATGTCGTAGCTGTGATTGAGCACTGCCGTGGCAAAAGCAAAGCTATCGCTTTTTTTGGCACCCCCCTCAAGGAGAAGCCCACCAAAGGCAGGGATAATAAACTCTCTCTTGCCAATGTCGTTATTAATGTTAGTATCGTATCCCACACCCAAAACAACAGCCCCACTCACACGGTGTTTTTCCATCGCTCCATCGACGCGCGCTTTAAAGGCAAGCACTACTTCGCGGATGTTACTCGGCAAGGTCGCTCCAAGGACACGCTCCAGCTCCGCACTCGCCAACTCTAGCTGTCCAGTTTCAAAGTAAACCCGCGCCATTTCAAGGCGAGTTCTTGCATGAGAGGGGTCAAGCATCAAGACCCGCTCAAAGGCGGCTAGGGCCTCATCGTACCGCTTGGTTTCAAGGGCGCTGTGGCCCAAGAGAAAATTATATTCAGGACTCTGAGGGGTTTGCACAACCAAAAGGCCAAAAGCATGGTAAGCCTCTTCGTAGGCTTTAGCATCGTAAAACCCTTTAGCCTCTTCCACGTTAGCACCATAAAGCACCCCACACACGCACAACGCCACTAAGCTAAGTTTTGTTTTCATGGGCGCACCGCCTTAAAGACGCCAATAGCTGTTTTATCTTGGGCTCCAGCCTTAAAAGAGCCGCCCAGTGCCTCAGCATTAGGACCATAAAAAGACCCTTGGAGCTCAGACAATGCATCATCAGCAAAGGCATTGTTGATTTTTATTGGCCCTGAGCCAGAAAAAGCCCCGGTTGCCAAGTCCACCGTTCCGCTTATTGCATCCAGTTTCCACACTTCTGGCGTAGTTTCATTGGTTTGAAATTGGATATAGCTAGAGGAATCAAGAAGTGTTCCAGAACCAAAGTTAAAAACTAAAGAAACAGTGTTGTTTGTCGTGGCATTAATCCCCGCGTATGTATCTGTGTCGCTATCGTAAACATAGCCGATGCTTTTTCCTGTGTAAGTGTAAGGATTTGAATTTAAGTTTAAGCTGCCTATGTTTGTCGTAGGGCTTGGTCCCGCCACCCAAAAACCCAACACGGGTTCCGTGATAGCGTCCCCTCCTCCGTCCTCATGCACTATCTGCCAATACCCCCAGGAAACATAGTCATTGGTCACGGTGTTTTCGGACTGTAGCCATCCATTAGCATGGGCGTTAAATCCAAGGATGCTAAAACGGTTAAGGTTAAAATACGACATTGTAGTGGAAACACTGCTTCGTTCTAAATCAATAGGTGGCTCGGACTCGACATCAATAATCGAACCATTATTTAGACCATGGTCATTCATCAAAAGGCTCATAGCAGCATCGTGCTTAAAAGAGGTTACTCCTCCGCTCACCTGCACATAGGTTGCAAATCCACTCAAGGTTTGATTAGGGGCGGGTTGATTAGCCGCAAGAGGCGCTGTCCAATAATCAGGCTGTGCATACGCTGTGGTGATTTTCTGACAATTGGGCGATGTACCCACATAGCCCGCACCACAACGACTAGAAGCGCCAATTTGACGCTTAATTTTAGCTAGAGCATTATTCTCCAGGGTTCCATCTAGTGCGCTTTGTGCCAAAGGTGGCAAAGGTGGCGGTCCATCACCAAAAGATGGGCCTTCGTTGCCGCCAGTAGGCGTATCGCCCTCGCCTTGCTCCGCAGGAGCATCATCCACCTCT